>NZ_CP137761.1:1518333-1822000 GCF_033449965.1 Bacillus sp. T3 | reverse complement strand
TGGTGATATTTCGGTATCGGCTAATAGCGAGAGATACAATTTATCAGGTGTGGTTGAGGCCACAACCGCCTGTTTGGCACGGTATTTTTTCCCATTTGAGGTCCTTACGCCAACTGCTCTACCATTTTCCACTATTATCCGCTCGACCTGAATCTTTGTAAGAATTTCCCCGCCCTGATCCGTAATTAACTGAGCTAAAGCTTGAACTAACTTCTCACTGCCACCCTCCAGGTATTGGCATTCCCCCGCCCATCAATGCCATCATAGTGAGCGGCACCCAAATGCCACTTCCCACCTCATCCAGTGTGCGGCCAAGGTGAGTAACCCAGGAAGCAAGCATCGCCTTCGTCACAGGTGACTGAAGTGAACTAACCGTATTACGGGCCGTGGAAACGAGCGATGCTGCAAATGGTGAATAACCGACACCGCCTTCTTGATGAAGTAAACGCTGGATGATAGGTGCAGCTTCTGAACTGGAAAGATCCATGTTAAATAATCCAAAAACATCGTTTACATAAGGATTCAACTGTTCAAACATACTTTGCAGCGCAGTGCTGTCACCAGGAGCCAACCGTTCCACCTCAGTGATGAGCTCCTCAAAGGAAGTAGGCAGGACCGCTGTTCGTCCGTCTTCAAATGAAACACCAGTCGGCAGGTCTGTATTTATATAGCGAAGCCCGCGTGCTTCTAAGTCCTCTCTTAACTCAGCGTACGCTGGTCCAGTTGTAAAGAGTGGATGTGCAGCAGCATATACATCATGTTTAAAACCTGGGAGTGTCAGCTCTTCTGTTCGCAGAAATCCTCCTGGACGGTCATTTTTTTCTAAAACTAATACACTTCTCCCGGCACGTGTTAAATAGGCAGCCGTTATCAACGCATTATGGCCGCTGCCGATAATAATTACATCAAATTGATCCATCATATCTCTCCTTTTACGATATTTACGTAAAAGGATATTATCGTTTTTAGATAATAAGTACTAAATCTAGGACAAATATTTAAATATTTTAAAAGTCTCTATCACTAAGGAATTTGCTATGATCATCAAGATGAATACAAAGTGTAATAATTGTCGAACGGTTACTGAATACACGTTGACTTCCATATTGTACAATTAGAACAAGGTTTAGATTTCCAATATCTGGAGGTTTTTAATGAAAAAAGTTAAAGTATTGATCCTGACGGTTGTGTTCCTTTTGACTATGGCTCTGCCAGCAATGGCGCAAAGCAATTCCCCTGCTTACAAAGGCTCTTTTCAAAATGCTTCATTCTATGGTTCAGAAGGTACAGTCGATACCTTTGTATCCCTTTCTACTAACTTTGAAGCTAAGGATTCTTACATCCTTTATTACCAAACCTACGATTATGTAAAAGACGAATACTATTATGGAATTGCGGTAGTACCAGCATCCATAGTGGTTTTTGACATTAACAAAGGTACGGCCAAAGTGAATCAGACACTAGAAATAAATAAAGTTGATTTTACTTGCGATGAAGAAGGAAATTGCACTGGCGATGAAACTCCTGCTGGTACTAAATCTATCAATCTTACCTGGGCATTCAATTCAAAGAGTTATTCTACCTCAAAATACACCGACAAAAATGTCCAGATTGATTTCGACCAGTACATCAAACTTTCTAAGGGAACTTTCAAAGATTACTATAATGTCTCGGTTTCCGGAACGGTCGATGGTAAGGGGACTGATAGTTTTGAGTATTCCAGGTGGTAATGTATCCACTGGTTCTTCTTTCGCAATAATTAAGTAAACATCCGCTAACAAAATCCAAAAATCTAAACCCTAATTGAATATGTACATAGAAGGCCGGTTAATATTAACCGACCTTTTATTTTGTTGAAAGACTCACAAATTTGTTCCATTATATACCCTTCCCATTTAATTGGGGTCGTCGTAGTGATCTCCGCTTTATATCTTGTCCCTGCTAATTTACCAGAAGTGTCCCTCATCAATGGATATTATATCTCCGATTTTAGCTTATTTTCATTCACAATTGTTTTTTCAACAATGTATTGAAAACCGTAAATAATAATCGCCAACCATATACAAATAAAGTACCACATAGTATGATTAATTTTTTTAAATTTAAATGCACCAACCTTTTCCCATGCAGAAGCCATAGGAAAAGCATTAAAAATATTTAGTATCACATTGACAATAAAATATTTGGAAAAATTCCCATAAGTTTTTTTAAATATCCATAACGTTGCTACAAAGTATGGTCCTAAAATGTATGAAAAATCTACATTACCTGGGGAGAATGGATTTTTATTTATCCACCATCTTTGCTTATTGCTAATGACACTAAAAACACTAATAAATAAATTAACAAAACACGCCACAGGTAAAAACCTTATTAATGACTTCTTATCCATGAACAGAACAGAAATCCAGGGAATGACGATCATACCTAAGGAAAATATTTCCTTTTTCTTCATTTAATCCAACCCCCTTGAATTGTATGTGTATATCTTCCCCGTGGAAAAATCACTTTATTTATTCCTTGATCAATTAACTCATTACTTTAAGTTTCAATCTCATTTATTCCCTAGCCAAATTTGGTACTAATAGACAGTTCTAATCATATTCTTATTAAAAAACAATAAGAGGGAGTGCATAGTAAATTGATAAAAGTTAAGGTTGGTTTACGGCCCGTTGCAAGTAAGATCAATTTACCTACAGTTTTGAAAACCACTATACTCCCAGGTGACTCAATTGAAAAATTATTTATTGCAACCCAGGTAGGGGAGATCTTTTACATAGGAAACTCAAGTTTAAGGACTTTTTTAGATATTCGCCCGCGAATCCTAAAGCTAGGTGTTTCCAGGTGGAGGATATGATGAAAGAGGGTTACTAGGGCTTGCGTTTCATCCCCAATTTTATTTTAACGGTCTGTTTTATCTTCATTATTCAGTAGCTGGAACACAAGGTCCAGGTGCTCTTCCTGGAGGCTTTAACCCTGACCCATGTGATCCCAAAACCTTAAACCTTAAGTGGATCAATAGAGAAACACAATATGATCACATTGATACCATTGAAGAATGGATTATACAATCGAATGGTCAACCTCAAAAACGACGGACATTACTTAACTTAAGAAGACCATTTTTAAATCATAACGGGGTCAATAGTTTAAACTTTTCACCTGAAACAGGCAAATTGGTTTTAACAACCGGAGATGGTGGATCAGGCTATGATCCATTTAACTTAAGCCAAGACGATCTAGAAATCGCCGGTAAAATAATTGAAATTGATGTAGGAAAAAATTCATCCACCCATCATCCCCCTATTGTCACACGATTTAATGAACTTCCAACAACTAGTCAGGAAATGCTAACGGTAATCGCCAAAGGGGTTCGCAATATATCAGGTATTTCATTTCAAAGGTTTAATAATCAATTTATCAAATATGTGGGTAATGTCGGGCAGGATTTGGTTGAGTCGATTTTTTCATTCGTTCATTATAACCCAATACCGGTTACTCAGCTTGTTCAAGCTTCTTTAACGAACTACAAACCTAACCAAGAAGGATTTATAAACTTTGGCTGGCGAGGTTGGGAAGGGTCCTTTCCTACTTCGATTGTTAGGGGCTGCACTGGAAATTCCACTTTGGATGAGAAAACAATTGCTTATTACAATGAAGCTGCAACACTTTCTGGAAGACGTCTTCAGCCTTTAACGAGTTATTTTCATCAGGATCCCCGACCAGACAAGTTTAGAGGAACTGCACTTACAGGAGTGAAAGCCTATATGGGTAACAGAATCCCTGGTTTAACAGGAAGCGTTGTGTTTACCGATCTTGCTCGGAGAGACAAATCTCAAACTCCGGCTAAAGGGGTGTTAGCCTATACTCGGGTAAACCCAGAAGGTAGACCAAATGATTTTAGTGTGATTGAAACCAATTATAATTTTGGGTCTCAATCTGCTTATTATGTTAGTCTGGGGACGAATCTAGGGCAAACAAGACTATTTATAGGAGTTTATGGCTCAATGAAAGTGACTGATTTTAACCAAGGTACTGTTTTTGAAATCATTCCCTGAACCTCTTACATGGCGTTAAATCAGACCCACTTCATTTTCACAAACTAAGTTATAATCACTTTTAATTTTGTAAAAATGATTAAAGCCATTTCAACCCATAACCAGCTATACAGAAAAGCAAATAAAAAGATACTTCCAATAGGAAGAAATGAAAAGGAATCATTGACGATTGGACCTAAGACTGGAAAGTCAAAAATAAATATTAGACTCAAAATTCCTGACATTAACAGAAATGCACCTGTAGTAATAATACTTAATCTCTTCCTAAAAAAATAAAAAGATGCCCCAATACCAAGTCCTAACAATCCTGTTGTAAAAGGAAATACAATTAGTTCAGTTGGCTGGAGGATGAATAACAACATCATTGTAAGAAAATAGGACATTACTCCAAAGTGAATGGAAAACATGGAACATAGCAGAATAGGTGCAGTGGCAAGCGGACTAAAGAAATATCCTAAACCCGGTAAAAAGCCACCAGCAGACTGCAAAATAGCAGCGAAACACGCAAAAATAGACGCTAAAATGAGCTTCATCGTTTTATTATGTTTTTTAAATATTATTTGAAATGAACGAACCTCATCAGAAATAGATTTAAAGAAATACACCTTTCCACCTCATTCTAAATGGTATATACGATACATTATATTTTCCATTTATTAGAGGTGGAACGGTAATAAACATCCAAACATCAATAATGCAAGACCGTGCTTGTTATTTGACTATTACTTTCCCAACCATTCCTTCCTGGAAATGGTACCGACATATAAGTTCAAATGTACCGGGCTGTTTCGGTGTCACGGTAATGTTTTTTACTTTTCCTGGCTGGACCTCGGCGTCTATTCCGAGATTTTTTACTGTGAAGGTGTGCTCTTTCTTGCCTTTGTTTTTCAATATTAACGATGTGGCTGTTCCATTCTGAATAGTAATGATTTTCGGATTAAAGTAATCATCATTCAACTCGACCTCAATCGATTTCACTGTCTCCTTAGGCTGAGTTACATCACCGGATTCGGCAAATACGCCGAGTGAACCTTGAGTTGTCACAAACACAACCATTGCAAGCACAACGAATAATCCTGTTACCCATTTTTTTATAGACATTCACAATCCCTCCTTTCCTAAACATAGTTTTTTCTACTTTATAAGATATTATCACTATGAATTTGATTCCAACGTGCTTTCAAATAGTAACTTTTTTTAAAATACACCCAATTGTCTAGTTCAGCCTTTTAAGATATAGGCACCAAAATAAACGCGCATATTTTCACTCATTCAGGTGAAAGTATTAGTTGTACGATCAAAACACATCCCTTAGGAGGTTTTCAGCATGGGCTTTTTGGATTTTTTATTTAACGATGAAGAAACTAAAAAGGAAACTCAACAAAAGGTACGTGAAGTAGATCGCACTGCTGATACAGAATTTGCAGCAGAAGACGCACATCTTGATCTTCGTGAAGAAGAGATGGACATCAATAAATATCGGGTGGATACGGGTGATGTGACTCTCCATAAGGACATTGTTGAGGAAGAGAAAACAGTGGATGTCCCTGTTTTTCATGATCAGGTCATTATTGAACAAAGAGCCGTTGATCACAAACCATCAGATGAACCAATTACTGAAGAAGAAACCGTTAACATTCCCGTAACAGCTGAAAAAATCGATGTAGAAAAGCACACGGTCGTCACTGGTGAAGTCTCCGCTCATAAACGTTCGGTTCAGGAAACAGAACAAGTACGCGAAGTACTTCGTAAAGAAGTTGCAGATATTGAATCAAATGGTACTACAGATCTTATCAAAGGGGACTAACTGTTCCCACCTACTTAACTTTTTGTTAAGTAGGTTTCTTTCCATCCTCTTTAAATAAAATGAATTTAGGAGGTCCTATGGGCAAGTACATTATTATTGGTGCGATAATCGGTAGCATAATCGGTTGGGTAACAGGTTTTAGGGTCGTATCAGGACTCGTTTTAGGAGCAATCGTTGGCGGTATTAGTTATACAATGACTGCGAGAAGGAACATCGACGGACCCTCTGAAAAAACAAATAAAAATAATGAACAAACGCTTCAATTACGAGAAGAGCAGCTAGAGATAAAAAAAGAACGAGTACAATTAGGTGAGGTCAAGGTTCATAAAGAAGTTGTTGAAGAACAAAAAACGTTCACGGTTCCGATTAAGCGTGAAGTAATGGTAATAGAAGCAGGTGATGAGGAGGAACTCCGAATTCCTCTGAAAGAAGAAGAAGTTGAAATAAGAAAACACCCTGTGCAAGTAAATGAAATAACAATTACAAAACGCCAAATAGAAGAAATGAAACAAATAAAGAAAAAGTTAAAAAAAGAAACAGCACACGTTGACGTTGCAGGTGATGCGGATGTCATAAAAAAACTGCCATCTGAAACGAAGGACTAAACCATTTTCCCCATATTCAGGTGGAAAATAGGCAAAGGCAATAACTCCCTCCTCGTTACCTTTAAGACCAACTTCATCTCACCAGCAACCAACCCGTTGCACTTTTTAAATCCGTCGAGATTTTCGGACTAATATGTGGTAATAGCTGAATTATTTTATCGTGGGTAAGTAATCGATGTGAGATCATTTTGGTCACCTCTTAATCAATATATTTCCATTTTAAAGGAATTGATAGGTTTAACTTATCAATATTTCAAATGATTTGTTAAACTTCTTATCCAACTATCTACCCCAAAATTGAAAAACCAGTACCTTTACTATTAATCTCTAATGAAGACAAACAATCCTTTTCAAGGTGTTTTGATTTATTCCTTTTATCATAATAATCAAGTTCAAACTTTTGAAAGAATAAATCCATACAGTTCCTAAAATGGAGTTGTATGGATTTTTCAAGTTGTTCCACCGGATTGGAGCATCGCGCCAGTTAGCTTAATAAGATTTTTTCTTCTTCTCCAGCTTATCACTTAATTGTTCAAAGTTTTTCACTTCATCAGGTAATGATAATTGCTTTGCTAATGAAGTTCCCTTCTGTATAGAATTCCTTGCTTTTTCAAGTAAATTTGCTTTTATTTGAGAATCTGCAAGGGTATACCAATAGAACCACGCGTCCATTGTTGATATTTTTTCGTTATAAAATTTTTCAATTACAGGATAGTATCTAGAGTATAGTTCTTCATCTAGAACTAATTTTTCTCCATTCCATTTAAGAACATCTACAAAATAGGTATCTGCAATGTACCTTTGCCAAACGGCTATACCAACTTTCTTATTACTTAAGAGATCCATCATATGATATGGAACTTCAGCAATAATCTTTAAAGAATTATTATTCCATTTAAAAATCTCTAGTGTATTTCCTGCTGAAGCACCAATTGTGATACCGAAGAGATACTCTTTAATGCCATCACCAGTAATATCAGCAAAACCTGAATAATCTAATCCTACTCCTTGTGTTTGGGTCTCCCAAGTCTTCTTCCATCTTTCGTTTTCTTTTCTTAATACTATTACTCCATATTGTGAAGGATTAGGTTGTTCTTTTGCCTTTAATTCAAAAGTAATAATAATCTCTTCTTGACCATCCTGGTTAAAATCATAAAACTGATATGGTTTAGTTAATTTAGGTTCTTCAGGACTAACCAGTATTGCGTTTGGTGGTACAAACTCATTGATAATTTTTATGAGGTCTTTATTAGATTTTTCTTTAGAGTGAGTAAATATTGGTAAAATGACTGATACCAATATGGTAAATAATATGATTTTTTTCATAAATAATCCCCTTTATATAGCTAATATTAGAGATTATTGTTCCCTGATAACTAGCTGAATATCAGAAACCTTTGTTCAACAAAACTGACCCTTTAGTGGATTAGTAGCCAAGAAAAATGGACTGCTAAAAAAAGTAACAGTCCAAGTTGTTGCATTTTTGCGTCCGTTTATTGAATAAATACTTCAAGAATTTTTGATAGAATCTACCACTAATCAATATCAATTGCTTGATCCATAATTTCCTTAACTATTGAATTCTTTTCATCTGCATAGTGTTGTATATGCCGCCATTCTCTCTCAGCTAAAATGCGCTTAACAGAAGCATATTTATCTCGATCGGGCTTATAAGCTCTCAGCCAATCCCGAAACTTCAACATTCTTTTGACTTCAGATGCACCATCGCTAAACACATGTAGATTAATATCTGTATCGGGACCTTTAAACATACGATGTTCAAACCATTCCGGCTCACGAATACGTAAAGTATATCCTGCAGATTCCAAATCTGAGACATAACTTATTTCATTGGATGAATCGGCTACAACCAATAAAATATCGATAATTGGTTTAGCACATAAACTAGGAACGGAGGTAGATCCTACGTGTTCGAGAAGCAATACTTTTTCCCCAAGTACGGAACGTATTCTATTAGCCTCTCTCGCGAAAAGCTCAGGCCAACAAGGATCATACTCTAGAATTATTATAGAAGAATTGAGTGGTAGAATTTCGCCAACTGTAACCTTTTGTAGATCTTCATCACTTATTGGGTTTAAGTTGTTCAGCATTGATAAAATACCTCCCCAATGTAATTTTTTATGTATTAAAACATACCATAGAGAAAAACAATAACCAAGCCTGTATAGGCGCTGATCGTTAGACAACCGCGCCCTATTAGAGAGTATTTTAACAAACAATAGTGTTGAAAATAGAGGTTCCCACTTATTGTGCTAATGTACCATTACCTTAATAATTCTCTAACTCATTATTTAAGTTCCTTAATAACACATCAATTTCAACCATAACTGAATCATTTGTTGGGAAAATAGATGGTTTAACTCTATCTAACTTCATTCCAATAAGCCATTTATCAATAAACTCGTATAAGTCAATCGGTTCAGCTTTGAAGTTATTCCACTCATTAATAGCACTGTATTCTGCAAATTCTTTTCGGGGAAAGAAAGGGATCAACATATTTCCTTTATCATCTTGTGCTGTTGCCCAACCATCGTTATATAACCCCCACACTTCTTCATAATCAGCAACTTTTTTTATAAAATACTCGTATCTTATATTAGGTGATTGTTTAATGACCGATTCAAATTCTTTTTGGTTCATATTATTTTCCTCCGGTTACTCAATTAACAAGGCATTTAAAATATTCTCCAGGTTAGCTTAGTAAAATATTTTTATAAAAGTTTAGACATATAGTATTCATCAACAAATTCACCGTTAATAAAAAGCGAATGTCTTTTTGTTCCTTCAATATCAAATCCCTTTTTTTATATAATTGCAATCCAGCTTTCCATATTATTTTAAGGATTTAAAGGGGAGGATACTTCATTCCCTTATCAATGCCGGCAGTACCATTAATAAATACAAGTAATACAACACCATGTCCTTTTCTCCAAATATAAGAATACACAAGACCTGGATCATCTTTTAATACAATATCTATCTCATACCCACCCTGTTTATAATCCTACATTATGTTTTTGCCATCAATATTATCCTGGTAAATCCCTTGTTTTTTCATATATTGTTGAACAGCCTTCTCAGCCATGCTCTTTTGAACAGGGTACCAATAAATAAGGAAACCAATAAATAATAAGGATATGATTGAAATTACGCTAATTGTTCTCTTAGACATAATTAAAACCTCCGAGTTTATGCACTCTCATCTTGAACTCCTTTAAGAATAGAGTGTAATTTTTCCCTAATAATAGCAGTTTCCATATTTATCCGTATATATAAAAAATCACATTGTTCCACTTAAGTAAGTCTAGTGCAAAAAACTAGGTTCCACTGAACAATACAATAATAATAGACGAATTTTCTGTTGAAGCGCTCAAAACATAAAAAAGGGCACAATTCTTGTTGGTGAATTGTGCCCAATTGTGAAATAAGCAAAAATATTTCTTTTCATTTATTAGTCCATAGAGCTTTGTATAATAGTGCGATCTCCGCTTCTTCGATACCTTCAGGCAATTTGCCATTGTCGCTTCCTACTGCACGCAGGCCGTTTTTAGTAGTGCCTATCCACGCTGCTAAATAAACAGGTTTATTTTTCTCTAAAATAACTTTTTCATCTACTAGTTTACTGATAGAAGATGATGTCATGTTGTTTGAATAATTCGCTGAAGCAAGCCCAGAAGGTATACCAGTTAGCAGTTTTAAAGAATGGCTTCCATCTCCGTTATCACTTATTCCAAAAGAAATGAGGCTGTCTTTAAATTTTGTTCCTGGTTCATCCCAAGTCTTTAGCAGAGTCTCTTTAAACTTGCCGTTTTCATACACCTCTACTGAAAATTGTAAATCATCATCACCTTTCAAAGCACCATTCAGCTTGAAGAATTCAATTTGCCCCACACCAGTCTTACTAATTAGCTGGCTTTCTTTTTCGCTCAAGATATAAGGTTCAATGGTTATTTTATCAATCGTTGGTGATTTTCCCTGTTCTGCGCCTGTGCACCCTGTTAATATTAACAACAAGCTGCAAATCATCAACATACAACAACATTTTATATTTCGTATTTTCATCCTACCTCCGTTGTTTAACTCTAGTCCCCATCAGTTGAAGAACAAAAGTTTAAGAAATTAGTTTGATTTACTAAGATCAAATCGTGCGATTTCCTCATCCTCAATCGTAACAATTAAAGTTGCATCCATAGCATTTTGCTTCAACTTTTCTAATTGTTCTGATGAGGGTACAACTCTTAATTCAGGGTTTTCTTCATTCGCACCTAAAATAAGATCAAAAGTATATTTTCCTTCTTGATTTGGTTCAATAATAGGCACACCAGTTTTCCCTATACCTAACTCTGCTATTTGTCTTCCTTCTTCGTCAAAACTAAAAATATTTACACCCATTATTTCTTTAGAAATTGCTTTCAACTTTTCATTTGGTTCAATATAAACTTTTATCCCATCATCATATTCATATGTCTGTTTATTAGGTTTTTCGGCTTTTCCCAGAGTCTTTTTACTAGTATTCTTTAAGACGAAATCATAACTAAGTGAAATAGGCTTTATAACTTCACCTTCCTTTTCACCCGAGGTAATACCAATTCCTCCTGACCTATCATCTCTAATTTCAACACTAGCGCTTACAAGTTCTAAGGAGGGTTTACTTGAACAACCTGACAAAAGCAGTAGAATTATGAAAATACTCGTTAAAAGCCTCATAAAATCTCTCCCTAATAATTGTATTGCTAATTAAATTTTACTATATAATCCAAATTTTATTGTGACTTCTTATTGAACAGAACTGCACTTTTGTTTTAGTTAAATATCTACACAATTGCCTTTAGTTATTTAAAGGCCAAGAAAAATGGACTGCTAAAATTAACGAAAGCCTATAATAAAGGGTCAGCACCTCCTGGTACGATGGATGGATCAATCAAAGGAGGTGCTTTTCAGATGCCACAACAAAACTAACCATTGTCCCCGTGAAATTACCCTATTGTTTATTAAAGAGCTACCCTTTTCCCTAGTGACAATATATTGATAAAATAACTATATTCACCTACCAATTTAGAGTTCTATGAAAGCGAGGTATATTCTAATTGAATAGAAAAATTATTAATTTAGCTGTTGGAAAACCAAGGGAATATAATTGGAACAATAAAAAAGAGTTTTCTGGAATAGGAAAATCAGTTGTACAAGCTTTTGAGGTAAAAAAAACTGGCATTATTGGTGATGACGTTGCAAATCATAAATTTCACGGGGGACCAGACCGTGTTGTATGTTTTTATCCTTTTGAGCATTACTCTTATTGGGAAGATGTATTTCAAAAAAAGCTAATTCTACCCGCTTTCGGGGAAAATATTACGGCAACAGGCATGACGGAAGAACAGGTCTGTATTGGAGACATATACAAAATAGGTGATACTATTCTTCAAATCACACAAGGGAGAGTGCCTTGTGTAACTATCTCCAATTATAACGAAGAAAAACAACTTTTAAAGAAAGTGATTGATACGACTCTAACTGGTTACTTTTTTCGAGTATTAGAAGAGGGAACTATTATGTTGGATTCGGAAATAACTCTTTTGGAAAAACACTCAAAAGAAATATCCGTATCTTTTGCTACACATATTCTTTTTCACCAAAAACAAGATAAAACATCCATTGAAAAGATTTTGACAGTTGATGCCCTAGCAGAAGATTGGAGGGAAAGATTTTTACAATTGTTATAATTCATCTGTTCTTCCAAAACAATTGTGGATAATGCTAAAACCTAGCCTCAAAAGCTAGGTTTTTTATGTATATTTCATTGAAATAAAGCCCCCCATAGTTCAAGTGGAAATTTTCACAATTCAATAATCTTATTTATTCAGAAGGGGGAGACTTCAATTTTGCCTAAAATCAAATTACATTTTGCACAAGAAATAACTTCAAGTAGAAAATCCACGCTAAATCTAGTAAAATATCCTCATGTGACTTTAGATAAGGGGTTAAAAAAATGAGCGTATTAAACGTACAAAATTTAAGCCACGGTTTTGGTGATCGTGCGATTTTTAATAATGTTTCTTTTCGACTTTTAAAAGGCGAACACGTTGGACTAGTTGGAGCAAATGGTGAGGGTAAGTCTACTTTCATGAATATTGTTACTGGAAAGTTGCAACCCGACGAGGGAAAAGTTGAGTGGTCACGAAAGGTTCGTGTTGGTTATTTAGATCAGCATGCTGTCCTTCAAAAAGGCACTACGATGCGTGACGCTTTGAGCACCGCTTTTCAATATCTTTTTGATACTGAATCAGAGATCAATGAACTTTATGCAAAAATGGGTGATGAAGGTGCTGATATCGATGCACTGCTTGCAGAAGTTGGAGAGCTACAAGAAACTTTAGATAGCAATGATTTCTATCAAATTAATTCAAAAGTTGAGGAAGTTGCTCGTGGTCTAGGATTAGACGATGTTGGACTAGATCGAGATGTAGAGGATCTAAGCGGTGGCCAACGTACGAAAGTTTTACTAGCTAAGCTTTTGCTAGAAAAGCCTGAAATCCTATTACTAGACGAGCCTACGAACTATTTGGATGAACAGCATATCGAATGGTTGAAAAGATATTTACAGGAATATGAGAATGCATTTATCTTGATTTCGCATGATATTCCATTCTTGAACAATGTTGTTAACTTGATCTATCACATGGAAAACCAAGAATTGAATCGCTATGTTGGTGACTATGACAACTTCTTAAAAATTCATGAAATGAAGAAGCAACAACTAGAATCTGCTTACAAGCGACAACAACAAGAAATTGCTGATTTGAAAGATTTCGTTGCTCGGAACAAAGCAAGTGTTGCGACTCGTAACATGGCGATGTCTCGTCAGAAGAAGCTCGACAAAATGGAAGTTATTGAATTGGGAAAGAGAGACCGAAACCAGAGTTTAATTTCAAAGAAGCTCGTGCAGCTAGTCGTTGGATTTTCGAGACTGAAGATCTTGTTATTGGTTACAATGAACCACTTTCTCGCCCACTGAATTTGAAAATGGAACGCGGACAAAAAATTGCATTCGTGGGTGCAAACGGTATTGGTAAGTCTACTCTTTTAAAAAGTATTCTTGGGTTGATTAATCCGCTGGAGGGTAAAGTGGAACGTGGTGAGTATCAATACATCGGTTACTTTGAGCAAGAAGTTAAACAGTCCAACTACAACACTTGTATTGAAGAGATTTGGAGCGAGTTCCCAAGTATGAATCAGGCAGAAGTTCGTGCTGCTCTTGCAAAATGTGGATTAACGACGAAACATATTGAAAGTAAAATCGAAGTCCTTTCTGGTGGCGAAAAAGCCAAGGTTCGATTGTGTAAAATTTTAAATACAGAAACGAATTTATTAATTCTAGACGAGCCTACCAATCACTTGGATGTGGACGCAAAAGAAGAATTGAAGCGTGCTTTAAAGGCTTATCGCGGAAGTATCTTGATGGTATCCCATGAACCTGATTTCTATCGTGAAATTGCGACTGATATTTGGAATTGTGAGGATTGGACTACGAAACTGTTTTAAATAAGTAAAGCGCAAGCACCCTGTTCAGCTGCGAATAACCTGGAGCACTCCAACTGAGATAAAGGAAACACGAAGAGCCAGAGGCTCATTTTATCGTAGGGCGGAGGGCGAAGGGCACTAGCCGCTAGGGCGCTGGAGCTGGATAGTAAACGAAGTTCAAAAATTTATACTTTTTTATTTCTTAAAGATTAAGGGGTACCCAATGAATAACATTTCACTTGGGTACCCCTCTTTTTGTCAACACAATATCCTCCTCAACCGTCCTGTATCCTATCTCAAACAACTCATTCAAGGAAAACCAGGGGATTTGCGTTAAAAACCACTATTACTTAGAACCTTAAGCACCTACCACAGGGTGTGGAACATAAGGCTCTTCTAAATATGTAACTTCTTCATTGGTTAACTTAGCCGTTAAACCATTAAAGCAAGCCCCTTCTTTTTATCGTCCTCCTTAAACGATCTTTAATGAATCTTTCTTAACTACTTCTATATTTTCTACTTCTTCATTTATAAGTTCTAATTTTCTAAATATAGGTTGAATCCTTCCCATAAAGTAACCAATTAATGGGGCAAACAATAGCATGCAAATAATGGTTCCTTCCCTTAATGTTAGTGGTAAAGAAAGTCCAAATGAAAGTAAAACCCCTAGAATAATATTAAAAATATCTGCCAATTGTCTAATTACAGCAAATTTCCATTTAGTTTTTTTAGCCACTGCCATACAAAATCCTTCTAATGGAAAAGTTACAATATTTATTACTAACATACATGCTAATGCAAAAGCCAAAACAATAATGGCAACAATAAACAACGTAAGTTTCATAATATAACCATCAATAGAAATAAGTTCTAAAACATTATAGAAAAAGAAATTAACAACATATCCAATGAGTACGCTCAACGGTACTTGTAACAGGTGTCTATAATTAAAATCCTTCTTAAGAAGAATCCATTGGCCTAATACACAAGAACAATTTAAAATCATCCCCATCGTTCCTACTTTCATTCCAAATAAATAAGAAGTGGATTGTGCTAATGAATCCCATGGCCCAACACCAATTGCAACTTTTAAAGTTAAGGCTGCACCGATTCCCATAATAATAACGATTATTGATAACAAAAAGATCAACTTTAGTTGTTTCACCCTTCTCTCTCCTTCTTTAAACCAGCTTTTAGTTTTTATTGCTCCACCGCATTTATCCGTGTGGAGTATCCGTCATTATAAGTCTTGATTTTAGATAATTCTCTGAACTTCTCTACTTTTTTAGGGAGAAAAGGGACTTATGATTGAATTATATTTGCATTTAGTAATACGGTAAATTCATCAATAGCATCTAGTTATAAATAATAGAAAAAGTCATTTGTTTTATAAATGTAACAAGATGTTTTTTCGTTTTATGACAGGTAATCTCCATGATGAATGGGATAGAAAAAGCCAATCTCCAGTTGTGAAGATCGGCTTTTTATGGTTTTATAAATGTCCTGCGTCTATTTAAGTATTTCCATTTTTTAATCTAACAGAAGTTATTGTATATAACGTTTTAGCCTGAATTTGCTTCCCTGCTTCTTCTCTTCTCAATAAGAGGATTGGAGTGGTCGCTTTGAATTTTTATCGGTCGCTTCATAAAATTTATCGGTCGCTTTTCCAATTTTATCGGTCAATGTGGAGGATGTCACACACTAAAGAGATGACCGGTCCAGCTTATCGGCCCTATTTTTGGTTTTATCGACCTTATTTCCAATTTTATCGGCCAAAGTGGAAAATCTCACAGACCACAAAAGAGTTGACCGGAACTAGTTTTACAAAGCTGAATGCTTTGTTTGATGACGTTACATACTTATTTGTTACCAAGTTGTTGCGCCAAACCGATTAGAAGTCCTTCGGTTCCACGAACGTAGCAGAGCCGATACGAGTCCTCGTATTGAACCACTTCGCCAACAACCTCAGCACCATGCTTAGTGAGTCTGGATAGCAATTCGTCAATGTCTTCAACGGTGAACATGACGCGTAGATAACCGAGGGCGTTTACAGGAGCGGTCCGGTGATCGGATACAGTAGGTGGGGTGAGAAATCGTGAAAGTTCAAGTCGGCTATGGCCATCCGGGGTAACCATCATCGCAATCTCTACGCACTGAGAGCCCAATCCGGTTACACGACCAGCCCATTCACCCTGGACAGTGGCTCGCCCTTCGAGGTTCAAGCCAATCTCCTCGAAGAAAGAGATTGCGTCATCAAGGGATTCTACAACGATGCCGACATTGTCCATTCTTAGTAATTTGTTTTTTGTCATAGTCTTATCTCCTTATGTGTAAAAATTTATTATCTATCATCTTCAAAATGAATCTATTCTCCAAAAATAAGAATACACAAGGACCAGGTTCATCTTTAAGTACTATGTTTCGCTCATACCCACCCTCTTTACAATCCTCCATTGTGTTTTTGCCATCAATATTAATCATGGAATCCAAGGAATTTGGAAATTAGTTAAAGCGTAAACATTATAAACAAATTAGTATTCATTAATACAATTCATGACCACTGCCAAATGACAAAGGTCTTTTTTCTTTCTACTCAGTTGTGCATATATTTTGGCGGTTTCACAGGATAAAATACGCTTAAAGACATAGAAAATTCATACTTTCTGCACAATTTCTTGATATTTTTATTATGTAGGTAATTTTTACTACAAAAAAACATTACATAAGTACCAGAGAAACAGCTTATACGTATGCAATTTGAAATTAGAAATGGAGGGGAATTTTTAATGGGAATGGAAAAAAAAACTAAGTTTAAGATTCAAAAATTCTCTCGAACCTTATTTTTCCTGTTGGCATTGATGCTTTTGCTTGGGATCGTTACACAAGTTGTTTTAGCATGCTTAGCTGTTTTTGTTGATGGTGGACTGTGGCAAAAACACAGAACTATTATGAATGTAATTAAGGTTATTCCAGCCATTATGTTTATTTTTGGTAATATGGGTAGGATCCCTAAATTGTATAATGCATTGAGCTTCTTGTTATTCTTTTTTATCCAAATCCAATACTATACTAATTACGGTTGGCTTGGTGCGATTCATGCATCATTTGCAATCGTATTATTTATGATTTCATTATATGTTGCGTGGGGTTCATATCAGATTGTCGTAAACAACAAGAAAGAAAATAATGAAAATAAGCAGCAGCTCCAATACACTGGTACAGAAATATGAAATAGGGATTCATGACACGAGTCCATAAGTGGCCTAATTTTTTAAATGTAGAAATGGAGGGGAGTTTTAATGAAAATGAGTCAGAGAACTAAGAATAAGATACAAAAACACTCACGAACTTTATTTATACTGTTATCATGGATTCTTTTGCTTGGGCTGTTCACCCAAATTTCATTAGCGGGTTTAGCTATTTTTTTTGATGGTGGACTTTGGGAATTACACAAAGACTTAGTATACATAATGGAGTTTATTCCAGTCATTATGTTTGTTATTGGTAATATTGGTGAAATTCATAAGTTATATAGATTTTTGAGCTTTGTGTTATTCTTTATTATCAACTTCCAATACTATACTACATACGGTTGGCTCGGTGCTATTCATGCAGTATTTACACTCGTCATATTTATGATTACATTGTGTATCGCTTGGGGTTCATTTAAGAGTGTTGTAAACAAAAAGAAAGAAAATAATGATAATAAGGAACAGCTCCAATACACTGGGACAGGAATATGAGAGAGCGATTGTTCGCTCAAGTCCATGGTAACTATTAAATTAACAAAGCAGCTTGTATTTAAATAGCTCATCTGAAAGTAAAAATGTACCCTATAAATTGTTACATAATAAAAGTCTTACTATAGGGTACATTTAAAATTAGTAAAATAATTCTTTTTTAACAACCTAGGTAACGCCATAAACTCCTCATAGCTGATTTTTGCCAATTTTCTTTGAATCAATTAAAAACAGCTATTCTTCGATTTGCTTCGTAACCTCATCCGTTTGAAAGACCTACATTCACGACAAACGACAGCGTTCATGAGCTACATCTATAAATAAACCATAATATTAATATAGTTCTTCATTTTACTTCTTAGTTCTATGATTTGAAATTTAATAACTTTAAGAAATTGGCTGAGTCGCCTTCAAATGTATCCCCATCCAAATATTGTCATGGTACTTACCCCCATTTTAAAACAAGGCTTTTCCAATAGGAACAAGCATTTAATATATCCATAAAATAACATTAACTTAATTAGATTTTAAGGATGCTGACCCGAAGGAGTGCAGACCGAAATGGGAATCATTAACGGTAGGGAATTTATCGAGCGTATCGATAAATTGGAAAATAAAATTTGGCTTGACGGTGATAAAATTATAGGGAAAATTTCCGAGCATCCCGCATTTAAAGGGGTTCTTGAGAGCAAAGCTTCCCTCTATGATTTACAAAATGATCCGGTACTAAAAAATGACATGACTTTCCTTTTACCAGATTACGGAGAACCTATTGGACTCTCCTATTTACAACCAAAAACAAAAGAAGATTTGATAAGAAGAAGAAAGATGATTGAACAATGGGCTGGATTTACTAATGGTTTAATGGGAAGAAGTCCAGACTATATGAATACAGCTATAATGAGCTTTGCATCGTCTTACCCATTATTAGAAGACAGAGAAAACTGTTTTCCTGAAAATATTAAAAGATTATATCAAAAGGCAATGGAAAAAGACCTTTCATTTACACATACATTTATTACTCCACAAGTCAATCGTTCACAGTTTAATTTGGGATTATCTGACGAGCCCATCACAGCCAGGGTTATAGATAGAAATAAAGATGGACTGGTCATTAAAGGTGCTCGCCTCCTGGCTACACAAGGTGGTTTAACAGATGAAGTATTTGTTATTTCCACATCTGGATTTATGGATAGTGCCGAAGCATTTGCTTTTTCCATCCCGTCTAATACAAAAGGTTTAAGATTTATTTGCAGGGAATCATTTGTCGGAGGAATATCAGCTTTTAACCATCCCCTGAGTTCCAGATATGAAGAAATGGATACCATTATTGTCTTTGACAACGTACTGGTTCCATGGGATTGTGTATTTGTTTACGATAATGTTGAGGCAGTCTTTGATTTAATAAATAATAGTTCGTTTTATGCTTTTGCCTATCATCAAGTAATAACTCGGCAAATTGTTAAAACAGAATTTATGTTAGGCGTTGCTCAGCTTCTGGTTGAAACGATTAATGTTGGTGAGTACCAACATATACAAGAAAAACTTTCCGAAATCATCATCGGTCTTGAAACAATGAAAGCACTATTGGTGAAGTCAGAAAATGATGCGGAAATAGATCAGTGGGGCATTATGCGCCCTAGTATTGTCTCTCTACAAGTCGCGAGTAACATCTTTCCGAGAATATATCCCCGCTTCAGCGAGATTATCCAAATAATTGGGGCAAGCGGCATGGTTTCATTACCTACTGAAAAGGACTTTAATTCAAAAATAAGCGAGGATTTAGATAAGTACCTACAAGGGACGAATAGGAATGCTAAAGACAGAGTTAGAATTTTTCGTTTAGCATGGGACCTGACAATGAGCTCGTTTGGTACAAGGCAAACCCAGTATGAACGATACTTTTTTGGTGATCCTATTCGATTAGCAAGCAGTTTATACAAACACTATCCAATAGGGACACATGTCGAAAAAATAAACAAATTTTTAAATTTAAAAATCAGTGAGTAATAATATTACCTAATTTCATTTTTACTAGTTTATCTAACCTCGCTCCAGGTACAATCAACTATTTGTGAATAGATAATAGGCGCTTTAGAAACGCCCAAATTACTATATATAAATTATTATAGTTAAGAATAAAATTCTAAAGTTTCCTATTAATAATGCAGATACAATGGATAAAGGTAAGGCCGCAAATGCCTGATCCTCCTAAACCAGTACCAAAATCAGTACCCGAGCCTGGTCCTCCTAAACATGAGTTCTTGCCTTTTTTCTTACTTCACTGACCCAGACTTTATATCTAAGAATTAAGAATGGTAATTCTTGTCCAGACGGAAAGGCGGGAATCTTTGGTGTCATCTTAGCAAAAGAGTTATCTCGTCTCGCCCGTAACGGCAGACTTTCATACGAACTTCGGGTTATTTGCCTTCTGACGCTCACCCATCCATAAATGGAGGGGCTTACGGTTGCCATTTTGGTCAACATTCACATTGTTTGCTTGAACAACTCCATAAGCTCCCTCTAAACGACTCCCCAATAAATAAAACTCATAGAAAGAAAAACAAAAGCAAAAGTAGTTATCGCTTTTGGTAATTTACGATAAAAGTATATTAATGCTAAACCTATGAGTATGTGAATGAAAGCAAAAAGAATAAGACTAATTTACCTCACCCCTTTCCTAAAATGTACCATTGTCCGAAATGAAAAATAAGCAAATCTTTCACAAACCTACCCCTCTAGTTCAATATGAATTACTACAAGTAAGGGTACTAGACAAGGTAAAATTGACAATAGATAACACCGCTGTAATCCCATACCCCAAGCCTTCATAAACCTGAACAGCGGGCAGATTATCTGCCAATACACCCAGATAGACATCTGGTGAAAGTTTTTTACCGAGGTGTGTCAATTCACTTGTTATGTGCTTAGCTAATCCCCTTCCTCTGCAATCTAACCTGGTAACAATGTTCCCTAGTTCCACTAGCTTAGAGTCATAAAAATGATACCCACCGACAGAAACAAAATCTTCCCCTTCCCTAACTCCAAGAAAAGGACAATATTCTAACTCGCTCTTAGTAAAAAACCTCATTCCACCCTTATGTAGAAAATCAATAACCTTAGAAAATTCATTTTCCCTCACCTTTTCCGTTATGTGTGAATCAAGGAGTTTCGAGTCATCCTGATGCTTCATTATTAAAAAACGTTGAGGAGTTCCTCTAATAAGTCCAAAGGATTGAAAAAGTTCAAGATCCTTTTGACTGAGAATCGTGCCACAAACAGCTTTTTCATCAAGATTGAGAGTTTCTCTTGTAAACGAAACGAGTTCTGGAAAAAAGATGTTATTTTCTTCAAGTCTGAAAAAGGAAAAAGCAGGGAAGGAAAGTTCGCTAAAATAAGCTAATATGGCAGTCAGATTTTCTTCAACGAATTGGCAAATAAATAGGGCTTTTTCCCTTCGTTGAACTAAATAACTATAAAAAAGTAAATCCTGATCTGGACTAATGGGGGGCAACAGTTCGATGATTGTATCGTGAGTAAGTAATCGATGTGAGATCATTTCGGTCACCTCTTAATCAATATATTTCCATTTTAAAGGAATTAATAGGTTTAACTTTTCAATTTTTCAAATGATTTGTTAAACTTTTCATCCGCAAAAATGAAAAAGCGCTAATCCTTGCTACAGGAAAAGCGCCCAGTTAGTGGAATGAACAGTTTTAAAAATAATAAAAGACTGCCCAGTTATGAGCAGCCCTTTTCAATAGTTGTTTATGAGAAATGAGAATTAATTGTATCTTCCACTTTCTTTAACATACCTTTATATGCATCTTCATTAAGGTATCCAATACTTCCGAATAGTAAGTGTTCCACAGGTTCAACTCCAGTAAAATCCCATATTCCAATGTCAGAAGTGGCTTTCAAACCTGCTGTCATACCAATTTCATCGTAAATCTCATTAGGAGTACCATGTGTATTGATGATAAAACCTTTTTTACCTTCTAATAGTTTAACTATACCTTCTGGTCCAGCAGAATAAGCAAACCCAAATGCAAACACTCGGTCTACATACCCTTTAATAATGGCTGGAAGACCAGTCCACCAAATAGGATAAATAAATGTTATGACGTCTGCTTCAGTGATAAATTCTTGTTCTGTTTTAATATCATCAGGAGTTTTTCCTGCTTTCATAGCTTCTGTATCTTCTGGTTTCAGTACAGGTTGAAAATCAAGTGCATATAAATCACGGACAACAACTTCGTGACCATTTTTCTTTATTGTATTAATCGTTGTATCTAAAATAGCATGGTTTAAACTTTCAGGGTTTGGATGTGCATAAACAATTAGATGTTTCATTTCAAATACCTCCAAGTATTAATATTTTTATTTTGACTATCGAATCAAATCAAATATTATAGTATTAGACTTATTTTTAAAAGTAGTTACTTTTTTATAACATAGTCACAAAAATAGTACCATTAAGGAAGAGAGGTATTTATGATGGCACGAAGTCGATTTAGTGACCCCCCTAAAGAACAAATAGAGGTTTGTCCAGTTACAGAAACTCAAGACATAATTGCAGGAAAATGGAAAATCATCATCCTATGGCATTTAAGCAGACAGACAAGAAGATTTAATGAACTGCAAAGGTTGCTACCTGATATTTCAAAAGGAATATTGACACGTCAGTTGAGAGAATTGGAAGAAGACCAAATGGTTCATAGAGAAGTATATAAAGAAATCCCTCCAAAGGTAGAATATTCGCTAACACCTATAGGGAAAAGCTTTATCCCTATCCTAGATAGTATGGGAGAATGGGGAAAAAATATAAAGGATTAAGAAAATGCTAAAGCCTTTAATGGCCTTTAGCTTTAGCTTTTCAATTATGTTGATGGTTAATCATAAATAACCTGCTCTATAAATTTATAAAATGCCAAGAAAATGAACTGCTGACATTAACAGTCCATTTTCTTGGCATTTTCGCGTCCTATAATTGAAAAACTAACATTAAAATCTTCCTATTAATAATAGGCTTTTCTTAAAAATATTTCGGAATATGATCAATTGACAGGCTTGAAACCAGTTTGTAATCCGCATCACGGCAGCGTACCATACAAACGGATTTGGGATATCGTTGCAAATTTTCGGGAAGTTCTTTAAAACCTAGCTGACAATAAAACATATGGTTTATATCGCTAAAAAGCATAAAAATGGGCTCGCTGCAATTATGTTCAATATGAAATAAACACTCTTTGATCATTTCGTTCCCGTAACCTAGCCCACGATAATCGGAGTTTATAACGATAGAACCAAGCCCAAAAAGAGGAACAATCTTATCTACAACTTTGATCTTCAGAGACAGAACAATGAGTGAACCAATAATATTGTTTTCTTTATCGACATAGACATATCGACTGCCAAATTCATCCTCTTTTTTATTTTCTTCGACATATCGCTCAAAGGTTCTCCCTTTCGGCCACTCCTTATAGCCCATTTTATAAACATATTCCAGTTCCTTCGGTACAATCTCTCGAAATAACATACTATTCTCCTTGTTTCATTTTTATTTATCATATACAAAACCATAAATATCTCGTGGGTCCAATTATTAATACGTAAAATGAGCGTTTATCCTTGGATAAGAGCCCTTATCTGGGTTAACCAAGATATGGTATGCACTTTATGATCGATTAATGGTTCTTCTACAAACACCCCGAAACTGAATAAACACCTTACTCTATTTATTGTTCTAAATATGGAATACTTGTGAATCAGTTATCGTTTAGGTGCCATACTAGAAATAAAATCATCAATGGAGGGCTTTATGGAACTTGCAGTTTTCTTTTTCCTATCCTGGCTTGGAATATCCATATTTACCGTTATAAAGAAAGAGTTAAATATTGTCCAAAACACTTTTATTTTTTTAATAATACTTATCATAAGTATTAATTTTTCATGGATAATAAACGATGAATTGAAATTAATTTCTGTACAAGAAAAATGGATACCGTACACAGCATACTTATTTAATCGCAATATTATTATCCCTATTCTTATCGTATTACACTTAAATCTCTTTATAAAAAATCGTTCACTTACCATGAAGGCAATTATCCTGATTTCTTCCGTATTGATTTTGCTAATTATTAGCTTTATTTCAATTCGATTAAACATAGCAGAATTCAAAAAGTGGACCTTTTGGTTTGAAGGGATATACTATCTATGCTTAAATCTTATTGCACTTTTTTCTATCACCTTATTTAAAAAAACATCTACGGAGGTGCCGAGATATAAATGATATTATGGGAATCTTTTGATAAAAATGAAATATATACCTTAGTTTTACTACTTTTGGCCTATACTGCATTTTTTGTTTTTCCTAAAAAACTCCCTCTTAATATCACTGTCATGTTATTAACATGGGGGTTTGCTACTTCAAATTTAGTTGATTTTACTATTGGTGGAGGATTACTCGATTTTTATAAAGTTAATGATTCTAACAGATACGAGCTTACTGATCTGTTGACCTATTTTCAATTCCCAGCTTTCAGTTACTTCTTTATTTATTTTTATAAGGTGCTTAATATAAATAAAAAGCGCTTTATTTTTTATATTATAGGATGGACTATAGTCGGGTTAACTATGGAAAAAATCTCCTCTCTCATGGGAGCAATCCATTATCAACATGGATATAAAATCTACTTTTCGGTGATTGTATTTTTACTAGTACTAACAACTACAGCTCTATATTATGAATTAATTAGGAAAAAACTTAAAATAACTTGAATAAGTTTATACAATGGTTACTGTCCTTTGCAGGACTGCGCCCGATTACTGAATATCGTTATCGAACTAAAGCACCTGTTAGTTGAATAAGGCTAATTACACTAACTTGTCCCATTAGTAAATCCATCTGGAAGTGTGGTTGTTTTATTTGTTAGGTATAAATAAAATAAGACAAGTCGGGGGATATTAGTTCACAAATGATCTTTACCGATTTATACAAGGATTTAAGTCCATACTCGTGTGATAGTCTGCCTCTGCGGCTCGAGTATCCCCCTTTGCTTTATATACTTCTGAGCGTACACGGTAATGAGTCCACTCTTTAGGCTCAATTTGAATACAGACATTGCAATCCTTTAGTGCATTATCAAACTGTCCCATCTTGGCATAAATTTTTGCTCTCCGATGATAGGAGTAGAGTATTGCTGGTTCTACTTCAATAGCCATAGTAATGTACTCAAGAGCCTCTTGAAATTGCCCGATTCTTTCATAAAATACCGCATTGTCCCAATAAGCATGTCTGTTTTTTGGATTTTCTTCAATTTCTTTCTTTAAAGCCAATATGGCGTTTTCTCTCTGCCCTAATTCAACATACACCTTAGCTAAATGTTTATGATACATATATTCTGGAGGTGCTAGGTTAACAGCCTGCTTTATATCCTCTAATGATTTCTCTAAATTACCTAATTCCCAAAATATAAGATGCCGTAGGAAATAAAAAAAGTAATGTTTTTGCGGCTCTAGCTCAAAAGCGACATCAAGATATTTAATTGCTAAATCATATTTCTTCTGAGACCAGTATGCTTTACTTAGCTCTACATATAGATCTCCATTTTGTGGATCAAGTTTAATTGCTTCAAAATAATCTTTATATATTTTCTCATTTTGGTTATCTGCATTTATACCAATGTTCTTTGATATCTCAGAATGATTTACATGATTGTTTAACTTACTTTCTCTATTTATGTTCTTGCAAAATCTAAATATGTTCATCTTTCATCCCCACTTGTACAGCTTTTTTCACTCCCGACATCCATCCAATATTCACTGTCCCTTTATTAAAGTTACTCTAACGAAAATTAATCTCTCTTCAATGACTTTTAAAAAGTACAAATACGACAACTATGTGAAATACCCATCAAGGCTATTGTAAGCCCTTCCATACCATGTTACTCTCAGGTGAAGTTAAGTACAAGGAGGGATTTATTTCTAAATGGCGAGTTTTATCCACTATTTGAACTGATTTAGCGTGGGAATATTAGTTGCCAATTAATTGCTTGTTGATTTTATCGTTGTCGTCCTACTAATCTTGGTGATTTTAATGGCAATTGCCCAAACTAGAATGACGAGAGGTTGATTCAATGAATGAGAAAAAAATGGATAATAAAACAGAATCCGGAATATCGCGTCGCCGTTTTTTAACTCTTGGTGTAGGTGCAGCAGGAACTGCAATCGCACTGGGTTATATTGGTGCGGCTGGAAAGTTTCTAGAACCACCGGTAGCCAATGCAGAGACGCTAAAAGAAGTAGGGAAAGTGTCCGATTTTGAGGAAGGTGTCCCTAAATTAATTACCTATCAAGGAAGTACCGTCGAAGAAGGGATTTACGTACTCAACATGGGAAAAGAAGGATGGCTTGCTCTAGAATTTCTCTGCACCCATTTACAGTGCGCGGTAAATTACGAAGATTCATCGAAAACATTCATATGTCCATGTCATGGGGGAGCGTTTGATATTAAAGGAAACATCCTCTTCGGACCGATTCCAAAGCCTTTGCAACGTCGGGTTATTGAAGTTCAAGGGGATTCTGTCAGAGTAGGGGGAATGTTGGTTTGAGAAAATGGCTTGACGATCGATTAAGGGTTCAGGAACTTCTAGACTCAATGTTTAATCACCCTGCTCCTAAACGAAGTAATTTTTTAGACTATTTAGGCTTTGCCACTTTATTTGCTTTTATTAATGAAGCAATAACTGGAATTTTATTGGCAACCGTATACATACCTTCAGCTAATGAAGCATACAGCAGTGTCAAGGCAATAGAAGCTTCAGGTGCTGAGAATTTTGTTCGCTCCTTACATGCATGGGGAGCAGATTTCATGATTGTTTTAGTGGTTTTACATTTGCTTCGAGTATTCTATGTAGGTGCTTATAAATACCCCCGTGAGTTGACCTGGGTTTCAGGAGTCATACTGCTTCTGGGAACCGTAGCATTAGGATTTACAGGTTATCTTTTACCTTGGGATCAAGAAGGATATTGGGCGACGACTGTTGGTACAGCAATGGCAGGTTATGTTCCGTTTATCGGGGATTATCTCGTACAGGTTTTGCGGGATGGCGTAAACGTTACGGGAGCGACATTGACCCGGTTCTTTGCAATCCATATACTTGTTCTCCCTGGGATTATCTTATTATCCTTCTTGCCTCATATCTTTTTTGTTCTTCGTCAAGGGATGACTTCTACAGACGAACTTACTAAAGCAAAACAGAGAGGGGAAGATATAACACAAAAGTCACGTCCTTTTTATCCAAATGAAGCTTTTCGGATGGCTTTTTTTATTTTACTTAATGCAGTTGCCCTTTTCATCCTAGCTAGTTATTTTCCCAAGGATTTGGGCGATCCAGCAGATCCACTAAACATGGAAAACTATACCCCTAAGCCTGCTTGGTATTTTATGGGTGTATATCAACTTCTAAAGTATTTTCCTGGGAAGTTGGATGTCCTAGCAATGGTTGGTCTACCTTTGATTGGAATTCTTATATTATTTTTCTTGCCGTGGATCGATCGTAATCCGAGTCGGTCACCTAAGAAAAGACCCGTTGCACTGGGTGTAGCAGCAGTATTAGTGATTGGGCTAGGTGTACTAACCTATCAAGGAATGAGTTCTGGACCTAAGGTTTTGGAAACGAAGGGAGTAGTTACTCATCCAAGTTTTCAAAAAGATATTGAACCTATTTTCCAGAATTATTGCTTACAATGTCATCCTCCATACAAGAGCTATTCTGGAATATTGAAGGAAGTAACTCCGGGAAACCCTGATAAAAGCCTGTTATATGATAGTATTACAGGAAAAGCTAAATTCCCGATGCCTCCGGGACAGCCATTGAATGAAGATACGATTCAAACTATAAAAAACTGGATTCAGGATGGGGCAAAGAATAATTAAAGATGTAAACCATGCAAGTTAATGCATAATAAATTGCAATAGTTTTATTTGAAATAATTTACTATCCATTATTTAGGTTGATTGAATGACTCCATTTCTTAAATGGAGTCATTTTACTATCTTGGTTATTTCATCCCTATTCATATCGGAAATGTTTTATTCTTTGTAATTTCGTATTATTTTAATGCAAATATGTCCGAAAAGAGATATGGGATGGTGGAAACTTTAAACCATTTACCTTTTCTCACTATTAGTAGTCGGGGGCGAAAATGCAACAACTTGGTCTGTTAATTGTAGCGGCCCATTTTTCATAGCCTTTAATAAGTTTTGGGGCAGGTTAATTTAAGTAATCTCTGAAAAAGTTTTGATTTCCAAATTCCAAAACCTATCAAAGCACCAAGCATATTAAGAATGAAATCATCTATATCAAAACTTCCCCTTCTTGTAACTAATTGTATAGCCTCGATAAAAAATAACAATATAATCATTGAAATAGTAAATATGCTGACTTTATTTATTTTAACTATGAAAAATGGAAGAAAAATCCCCATTGGCAAAAACATAAATAAATTACCCACAATGTTTTTGATAGGTATACTAATATTCATACTGCCATCAAATATTGCCTGAATATATGTACTGATTGTTTTAAATGGAACAAAATTTGAAGAATTCTTTATATATTCTATCAACGATAAGTCTGTCCATATATAACCTCTAATACCCACAAACATAACTCCCACAAACAACAGCATGACCAATGCTAATAAATAAAATATAAAACTGATACCCAAAATTACTTTTATTATATTTTTCATTTACTCCTCAACCAGTCTTTCTTCGCATTTTTAATGTTAGCGCTAAAACAATACTACTTCATTAGTTTAAGTGTAATCCTTAACAATCTTGATTGCATTATAAATAAGTGTTACTTTCCTCAACTATATGGCCAACTATAAAAGGGCGCATTTCTTTTTGAATTGCGCCCAATTGCTAAATATCGTTATCCAAGTTAGGCGCCATTTTTAAACTAATCCATTATTATTTTTTTAATTCGATGATAATAGGCTCAAGCTCAATTGTTGTATGACCTTTTCCATTATTAAGACTTGCGATTTGTATAGGTTGAATGATACAAGATGGGTAGTAAAAAGGACCAACGCATCTACGTTCACCCCTTTTTACTACCTTTTTTTATTTTTAACATCGAATTAGCATTTGTTTGAAATTCATATGGTACTTTCACTTCCTGAACTGTACAGCCAGTGTCAGCCAGATAACTAATTAAATTATCTAAATGCTCATATCTTTTTCCTTCTAAATCAACTAAAGGAAAAATACGAACTTCCTCTTTCGTAACTCTCAATAATTCCTTTAGCGTTTCGATATGAAATTGATAATTCAATCTATCGGCATACATAAATAGAAAATGTGCAGAGAGAAGAATATCAAATTCTGCACTCTTAAACGGCAAAGAAGGTAAAGTGGCAGGGATGTATCTTTCATTGGATTCCCTCATATCGTTAGCACAATCATGTAAGGCACTTAAACGATGTTTTCTAAGATCTTGTATATCATTGAAATAATCCCATTTATAATTGTTTTGGGCTTTTTGCATATGCTCCATTGCGTGTTCAATATCCTGGAGACCTTTATTTTTTAGGTCTTCCCCCGAATGGTAATAGGCAATATCGCAAGCTGTTACATCTAAACCCAATTTGTTACCAATAGCAGTAAATGAACAAGCTCCTGCTGGACAATCGAGTATTTTCTTTCCTTGCAGTTCTTCATCTGAAAGCGCGAACATATCCAAATACTCTTCAAAGGTCCTCCCAATAAAAACAATTCGTTCTAAATCTAACTTTATACTCTGCTCAACTCTACTCAACTAAAATCACCTCTTCTAAAAGATTACATTCATATTATCATGACAAATTGGTAATGATAACCTTTTTTGCATTTGTTATTACATTAACCTGCTCCTTTAATGGATTAAAGGTCAAGAAAAATGGACTGCTAAAATTAACAGTCCAAGTTGTTGCACTTTCGCGCCCTAGTCTGGAGGAATGAACCTTTTTATAGATTAAGTTCTTCTATGCTCTTGAAGATTCTTGAATACATTTCTTTTATGTGCTCTTCTGTCTTTTCATCATTGTACAAACCAAATCCCCAATCTTTTAATTGGTCCCCTTCTTGTGACCTAAGAACACCAACAGCATAGTTTTCACCAGGAGTCCACTTCCAAGAATCATCATATTCCGTTTCCTTCACAGTAAAAGGAATATGACTTTTAGCTGATACAAAAATGAATGGGATTTTAGATTTTAAGTAAACATCTGCGTACTGACTTTCAGCAGCTTGGCGAAGATTCTCTTCCATTACAAAGACTGCATCAAAAGAATTTAATTCTTTATTTGCCAATTCATCGAAAGTAATTTTACTAAAGCTCACTTGATCTTCTATAATTGCTGGTGGTTCTCCAACCACTGCTATTCTTAAATCCTTTCCTTCATACAATTCAAAGTTTGGGTTTTGGGAACAAGCTGATAATATAACAAATAGTGTTACTAATAAAAAATATAAAATTGATTTTGTTACATATAAAATTTTCATGTCCAACCTTTTAAAAACCATAAATCACCATCCAAATCATGTTAAAAACAGTCTCATAAACAATCTTTTAACTTGCAGATAGCGTCCTTATTTTATTGTAACATTATGTGAGAACTAGAAAATAAAAATAGTTAATACAGCATTCCAAGTAGTCTTGTTCCCTATCATAAAAGAGACGCATTTCTTAGTGAAATGCGCCCATAATTGAATAACTAAAATATATCTCTATCCTAAAATCACTTAGTTCCTCTTTCACTATCGGCCTCCGTTAGATTAAGTACATTTCTTTACAATGTTCTCGTACCGTACAATTCAAGTAGTGAAAAAAGCTGAATGGTATTCAAGTCTTCAATTGAACTACTATTCACACTTATAGTTATATTGAAAATAAAAAGCTCGTACACAATAGCCTTGACTGATATGTACGAACTCTTCATTTTTTTACTTTTGTTGATTTTGGTCTTGGTAAAAAGCTTCATTCAAATGGGCTATTTGTTACTTTTATCATTTTAAATTATATCAAAGAATAATTACTCTCCTTTATATTCCCTAGTCATCTCTTCATATTTCTTCTTTATCTTCTCTATTTTTCTAGGATTTGTTTCATTTTCCAAAAGGGATTTTACTTGACTTAACTGGAATTGTTCTATTTCCTGTTGTAGATGTTCAATATTTGCTTCTGTTTTACTATTCTTGAATTCATCTAGAGTTCCCTGATAACCTTTTAGCTTTTTATTATCAATAATTAAAAGTTCAGTACTAAGCTCATTAATAAACGCTTCATCATGACTGGCAAATATTATCGTTCCTTCATATTCTTTTAAAACACTTTTTATTACCTCAATTGACGGTAAATCCAAATAGTTTGTAGGTTCATCTAAAATAAGCAAATTATAATCTGATACAATCAACTTTGCAAAAGATAACCTAATTTTTTCTCCACCACTAAGTACTGCAACCTTTTTATCAAAATCCTCAATTGAAAACAGTAAATTCATTAATACTGTATATACAGTATCATTTTCTTGTACACTATCAACCAAGACAGACTCCAGTAAAGTTTTATCTGGCTGCAAATTTTCAAACTCTTGGTACAGATAACCAATTTTTAATTTTGGTACAGTATAGATCCCCTCATACTTATTTCTTATTAAAGAAAAAAGAGTCGATTTACCACTGCCATTATCCCCCAATACAGCAACTTTTTGCTTGTTTCGGATTTCAAAAGAGGCGTTATTTAAAATCAAATGATAATCATATCCAAAAGTTATTTCTTCACCGCGAATTAATATTTTATTTTTCGGAGGATTTGTTAGTTCAAAATTAATTTGAATTTTTGCCTGTCCTTCGACCTTTTCTTTTACATCTAACTGCTTTATACGTGATTGCACAGCTTTTGCTTGCTTTGCTATTGCTTTTTGTCGCCCTCCAAAAGACTTATAAGTAGATAAGAAGCTTCTAGCTCGAATTTCAGAACTACTCATATTCTTTGGCTTATCTGTTATCGCTTCAGCTTGCTTTTTTTTCTGCAAATAAGCTTCCTCTAAATGCTTTTTCTTTGCTTGATAATTTTCGTATTCTCTTTTCTCTGTGAAAATTTGAAGTTCTTTCTGTTGTTTGTACGCTGTATAATTCCCGTCAAAACAGTGTATGGTTTTGTTGTCAATCTCAATAATTCTATTACACAATTCATCTAATAAAGTTGTATCGTGGCTAATAATCATTATCGTATTATATTTTTCCAAATTTCGCTTTAGCAAATGAATCCCATTAGAATCTAAATTCGCTGTTGGTTCATCTAGCAAAAGGATTGAACTATTCTTAGAAAAAGTCTCAGCTAAACGTACACGAGTTTTTTCCCCACCACTGAACCAACCTTCTGATATTGATGAGCTAGAGTGGAATTCTCTCAATTGCCAAGATCCTGCTGATTCCTGGTATTGACCAAATTGTTTATAATAAGAGATATCACCCTTAACCTCAATCATCCCCTTGTCAGGAGCTATATCACCGTTAATGATCTCCAACAAAGTCGTTTTTCCACTTCCGTTTAACCCGACCACACCAATAATATCGTTCTTATAAACAATAAATTTATCAAAAGCAAAAAGAAGCTTACCACCAAAATGCTTTTCAATACCTGTCATTTTTATCAATTCCATACAATCGCCTCCCTTTCTAGCGACTAAGTTAATAAAAAGATATCATAAAAATTTAGGGATTTTGGTACACACATAATTATAAAAAAAGATGCGCCAAGATTAACTCAGCGCATCTACTCTATATAATTTTTTTATTTTCTTTTTTCACTTGTCTAATTATTCGCTGAATACTTTTTATAGCTAGAAAATATTTCTGTGATAATTGTTCATATGTCATACCGTCAGAGAAATCCTGATAAATAGCCGAATTGCGGGAAAACAACAGTTGTTTTGTATTCGTTCTTGTTCCCCAAGCTACTTTATTTGTGGATTTCTTTGGAATATATATAATTCCACCATCAATATATTTTTGGATTTCTTCAATTATTTCTAATGGCAGGATTTCAGTTGCTTTTTGATATTGATAGCTCATTTGGCTCCTCCTAAAAAGTAATATTTAGGATTAGCACAAGCTATTGAAAATTGATTTATATATTAGACAATAGCCTATGCTATGCCAAAGTAATAATTACCCCCATCATTCCAAGCCACCTTCCCTAAGGATATTTTTATTATAAGTTAATTTTATTTTCGAAACAATTGAATATCATATTCTTATTGACTCCGTTTTTTTGACAAAAAGAAAAATAGACCAAGATGCATTGGGTGTATCATGAACCTGCTCGTTGGTTTAAGTGTATTCCTTAAAAATCTTGGTAGTATTATAAATACGTGGTTACTTTCCTCAACTATATGGCCTGATTACAGAATAAGAAAAGGGTTGCGCAGCTACCTCCGTTGTTTTACTCTAGCTCCTATAGATTTTCATAAAGTAAAAGGGTTACATTACTACTTTTGTTTCTACACCAAAATGGTCGGAAATGACTGCCTTGTTTTTCCCATTGAAGATTACACTGGAATAATCTACCTTAACAGCCTGGTTTGACAAAATTAAGTCGATACGCAAGTCTTTCTTATTATTATCCCAACCATTTATTTTTCCTTTTACTGTTATTCCGTTATCTTTTTCTCGAGCCAATGGATAAGTATCATAAAGACCTTGGTTTAACAAATATTCGTACCCTTCTCCTTCGAGTTGAGTGCTGTTGTTAAAATCCCCCAACAGAAAGAACTGCTCAACCTGATTTACATTTTGTAGAAGTGTGTCTAAATGGTATTTAAATGGTTCCTCTTCATCTCCCCACCATCCCATATGACAAGAATAAAAAGATATTGGTCTATTACTATAGTTAATTTTAGCCCCAATAATTTTACGTGTTTTCCAATTGTTAATATCCACAACCTTTGAAACATAGAAGGAATATTCTTCAACGATTGGAAATTTTGTTAGAATAGCAAGACCCTCCTCATACTTCTCCTCTATTTCATTTGAAGAGTCCCAAACCAACGAATATTCTGTTACCTCTAACTTTTTAAGCTCTTGTAACAATATGTAAGCGAAATTACTAGATTTCACATTCTTATATACATACTCTTCCTCAATCAATTGATTTACTTCTTGTAAGGCAATAACATCATATGATTTTTCTTTAATTGTTTGTGCGAGGTATTTAATTTTTTCTATTTGATCTTCCTCTTGCCAGGAATGACAGTTTAATGTTAGCAATTTCATTTAATGGCTCCTCCCAATATTTTGTTGGATGCGTTCTCCACATTCATACCTACTTCAATTTAAACTGTTCCTCTTTCAATAAATTTTACTCCGAATTCCTTATTAGATATTTCACCACATATAGCTTGAAGAAAAAGTTTATTACCTATATCCACAAGGGGAATTTCTATTGTTGTGATATTCATTATTTCCGCAATTGGCTGATTATTGAAACCAATAATTGCGAGTTGATCTGGTACTGATATAAGTTCTTTTTGACAACTAGTAACAATCCCTGCAGCAGCTTGATCATTTGTTACCAACAGTGCAGTTGGGGGTGAATCCATAGCATTTATTTGGTTAACCACTTTTTTACCGTCTTCAATATGAATACAATTATCAAATATAAAGTTAGGATTGTAGGGTAATTTATTCTGACTAATAAAATCCTTATATGCTAATTCACGTTCAATACTGCTCGGTCCCGACTTTCTACCAATACAATATCCAATTTTCCTATGCCCTTTATCATATAAATATTTTAGTGCCTCATAAAAAATCTTGTAATGATTCATATAGGCTGTTGACACAACTTTTTCATTAAGATTTTCACATAACACTATGGGTCCAAATGGCAAATGTTCTTTGATGATTGACCAATCACAAGATCTTGAACAAATAATTAAAGCGTCGATTTGCTTTTGTTTCAACATTTGGAACGCTTCCATTTCTCTGCTTTCAATATAACCCGTTTGAAATAGGATTAACTTGTAGTTGTGTTTATTTGCTTGTCTTGATATTCCTTTTAATATTAGGGAAAAGTAGGGATAATCTAAAAATGGTAAAACGACACCAATCATCTGAGTCTTACCTTTGCTTAAATTTACTGCATTTATGTTTTTGTAATAGTTAGTGTCCTTAATTGCCTTTAAAACAGCATTTCTTTTTTCTTGGTTGATATATGGATAATTATTTAATACACGAGAGACTGTCGATACAGACACGCCCGCCAGCTTCGCCAAATCTTTTATATTTGTCATTTGTTCTCCTTCATAGAAGTCATCTTCTTAATTGATTGACATTAATTTAGATTAGAAAGTTCGTCAAGAACAAGGTTATTTTCTATAATTTCATTCCCAAATAGGTTCCATAGGACATGTAACTGACTACTTTTATTCAGATTTTTTTTAGGTTTGAATGAACAATTACCGCTATAAAATTGTGAATCACTATTGCAATAGTTAAAAATAGCTTCAAGTTCACCTTGCTGATTTACCATTCCAATTAATTCTCCATTTACAATATTCTTCCCGACAAACTTTGCACTAATAATTCCACCATACTTTTTGAATTGAAACCTCGTTCCAGTTGTTATATCCCTTATTTCACTATCTGTACTACAAACAAAAATTTGATTATCAAAGTATTGCAATAGAATACCCCCTAGAAATTTATTGTTCCATGGTTTATTCCGATTAGATTAATAGCTTATATCAATTTCATTAATTCCTTTTTTAACACCTTAACAGGATAATTTAATTGTAATATTTGAAACGCGTTTCAAGTCAAATAAAACATTTTAATATTTTAAAGATACTTAGATAATTAAAAGAAAAAAGGGCTCATTGGCCCTTTTACGAATATCTATTAATTTAAACTTTGTCCTACTAATCGTGATGCACTTCTTTAATTTAATTGATTCGTTAGTTTAATTGTTATCCTTCACAACTTCTTCCTAACTTTAGCAAATTTGCACTAACTGTTATTAAACAATTTGGCCCATTGTGAGGTAACTTTATTGCCACTCAACAGTTCTTTCATTCACCTTTCAGTTTAGTCCTGTTGCCAGCCCAATACCACCTTTTGGTCCAGTTACAATTACCACTTTATCTTTCATTTCTGTCATGAAAATTTCCTCTTTATGATTTAAACAGTTTAAATTCAACATGAGGTCAAATAAATCATTTTACTTTTTTATAAATTTTTTGATTACCTTTAAAAAAAGATTATTTAAGAGAGAATTCTATTTATTCCGTTTTGTAATGAATTCGCAAACACCCTGTTTATTTTAATTTCCCGCCAAATACCGGGAAGAAGCTATGCTCACCATAATTCTGGATATGATCTACATTCTTTAAAGTCTCCATATCTGCATCTAGAATAGTAAAATCAAGATCTGCATTGTTTCTCATGTGATCCGGATTTGCCGTCTTAGGTATTACTACAAGACCAAGTTGTAAGCAATAACGTAGGCAAAGCTGGGCAACTGATACCCCGTACTTATCGGCTATGACTTTAATTTCTGCATTATCAAGGACTGCACCATGAGCAATTGGTGAATATGCCTCTACCAGAATGTCTTTATTCTTGCATAATTCAATTAACTCGAAAGGAGTATTGCTAACATGTGCCAATATTTGATTTACCATGGGCTTGATATCACAACTTGACAGAATATTTTCTATATCATCCTGAAGGAAGTTAGAAAGACCGATTGCCTTTACCTTGCCTGTCTTATAAGCATCCTCCATTGCTTTCCATATTTCTTTGTTTTCCTCGAAGTAACGGTTCTCCTCACGGAATTCCTTCCAAGGCTGTGGGCTGTGGATAATCAGTAGGTCAATATAATCCAATCCCATCTTTACTAAAGACTCATCGATTGACTTTGTTACAGCATCATAGGTCTTTGCTTCTGCAGCAACCTTTGTCGTGATGAAAAGTTCTTCTCTTGCGACACCGCAGGAACGGATTCCTTCGCCTACACCAATTTCATTCATATACGCCTGAGCAGTATCTATATGATGATATCCGATAGATACCGCATCACGGATTGCCTGTGCTGCCTGTACATCGTCAAGTAGCCATGTACCAAGACCTAATTTTGGAATTTCTATACCATTTGATAATTTGTAAGTTTCGTTAAACATGCTTTTGTCTCCTTTGCATTGTTATATTTTTGTAGTGCTTTGTCTTATAACCCTCTGAATGATCTTATTTAATTCTATTAATCCGAAGGAGCTAAGCTAAATCCACTTAACAAATCAATATTGATTGATTAATCAACATCTGTTTATAATTATAAATAGATTAAAGTTGCGTTCAATGGTTAAATTAACGCAATTCGTTGATTACTCAACACATCAATAAAAATTGTTGATTTTTTTTAGATAAACCTTTTATCCTCATTACTTGGATAAATTTGATTTACTGGATAAAATCATTGAAGAACATATTAATGAACTAAGGGTAATGTGCGAATCAGCAGCTGAAATAGATTTAGATTTTGTAAAATCGAATGTAGGCTGGTTCGAATACTTTGAGAGCAACTATTCATTCTTTTCAACGTTGTTAGCAAGTAGTAAAGCATCATCTTTTCGTAGTTGGTTCCAAGAGCTTCTGACTGAGGAAATGAAAAATGATATTGACACAACAAAAGTGATAAATCGAGAATTGTATGAATCCTTCCTTCACTAAACTCCATCCGTTAGCTGAACAAGCAAAAAGACCGCCGCAGCGATCTTATCTTTAACTATTGCACCCATTAGTTCAATAAAAATTAATGACTTCACCAAATGCTTGTAATCAAGCGAATTATCATTCTTGGTATAAACATTAAGATGTTCCAGACTATTTCAAATAATATAGATCCACCAATCTCATCTAGCATTTCTTTAAAAATCCCATCCTGCTTTTCTTTTTTTTCCTTTGTCATCCCACGTCTCCCAAACACATAATTTATACCATTTGTAACTAACCTTCACCATTACTCTAAGTACATTTCTTCATCACAATATCTTCAAATTTTTTCATTATTCTACAACTTGTTGCTCAACAACCTGTCCCAAATGATAATAAGCACTGATCCTTATTAATAGATAGCTCCCTTAAAATTGTTTAACTAACATAAAAATCTCCATTTTAAAAAAATCCAAAATTAAATTCCGCATACATCATAGTTGATAAAGAAGGTGAAAACCTTACATTATTTTTTGTACCAAGTTCATTTTTCAATTTTTCCGTAGTTGTTGTCCGAGTTTATTATAGTCCTTTTTCAATTCAATACCGTTTTGGAACTCAATGTTTCCTTGCTCATATCAATCCTTCTATCATGTACATATCATCCCAAAATAAGATTAAAGAAATGTGCTATTAACTTAATAAACTTGTCCACACTATATAACTTTTATTTCATACTCTGTAATTAAAAGGAGGTGATTTTAAATGCCAAGACCACATTTTAACTCTGCAAGTGCAACAGGACCAAACAACGACGGATCACTAGACATTGATTTTAAATTTAGTGGATTAGGGGATAACGTCACCATCACAGTAACAGCATCAGCTGATGCAACTGCTGTTTATGCGTGCCAAAATAATGGTGGGAATTTTCCTTCCGACCCTAAAAAAACAGAAGAAACTGGAACCGTAATGGCTTCAGGTGATTTTACATCTAAAAAAAATGGGTCATTTCAAGGGTCGCTTACACTCGAGCCGCCACCATCAGATTTAACTTGCCCAGGGGGTCAAAAAAGAGTATTAGTATCCGTAAAGTACACTAATGTTACTCTTACTGGAGGCGGAGATACTCTTCAAATACCTGGAACTTTCACTAAAACCTTTTTTAATATCTAGGTAGACAGTGGACTTCAACAAAAGCTACTGTACACCAGTAAAGGGTTCCGGTTTGAGGTGCTAACTCAATAAATGGAATTAGAAAGTGACGCATGAATTGGCACACGTCACTTTCTTTTTCATGTTAACCTACTTTCTATCTTTAGGATGTTTAATTCTATAAATGATTGAAACCATTATATTCGAAAGAAAGAATAAGGGGTTCCCCTGCATATTCCTTTGAAGACTTAATTCTCCAGCATTCATTGCGTCGTACATTTCTCCTTGTTTCTTACCTTTTAATTTATTCTTTTTTTCTTCTTCTTTTAATTCTATTAAAGAACGATATTGAAAAGGTGATATCAAAAGTGAAATAAAAACATATAAACCAACAATTGATAAAAAAATGTATAATTCCATTTTAAACACCCCAATTACTTCAATAACTCACTAAAACCTTTAATTTATATACGTTTAAATGTATTTAAAAGTTTCGTGAAATTCTTTCATTAAATTAGCTCAATACATTAAGAAGAGCACATTTCTTTTGGAGAAATGGCCCTATTGTTGCAAAAAGCTGAGAAAAAGCTCAGCAATTTCGAGTTCCATTAGTCATGTACTTTTAAGCTGTTTAGCATTTCTGCTGGTGCAGCTTGTAAATAGTCGATTAATTCAATGTGTCCTAAATCTAACTCACCAATTTTTTCATATCTTCTTTAGTTAATTCAAAATCAAAAACATCCAAGTTTTGTTTCATACCATTTGGATTAGTTGATTTTGGAATCACTACGACATGATCCAAAATTGCACAAAAATTTGTGAAGTCGTGTACTTACTTCAATAAGAAAAAGGCATTACCGTTGTTACGGTAATGCACCAGTTAGCTGAATATGACTTATACTTAAATCTCACCGTGATTAATGGTTTACTATTTACTTACCGTTCCAAATGTTTTCCGTTTGCTTACCCAATCTGCACATAGATAAATAATTATATAAATGGGAAAGGAATAAATATATTCCCAATGTACCATGGTATAAAATCCTATCCGGTCAAAAAAAGGTTCTCCAACGAATGAAACAATCCCGCTATAAAATATAGACTTTTTAACTGGTGATATATAAGGTCTATATTGCATTAACAGAGTCATTGATACTGGAAACAAACAAAAATCCCAAGGAAAATAGGAGGGAATTGATGGTATTACTTTTCCTGTGTAGTACCAAAAACCAGAGACAACACCAAAAAAGTCTAACAAACAAGTAGTTATTATGATAAAAAAAGCCGAAAACATAAAACGAGCAGTGTTCTGTTTGTCTCTAAATTCCCACCATATAACCCAAGGAATAATTGTTAAGCCTAATGAAACCCACCAATCCCAATGTAATAGGGTATGTTCCTTCCAAAAGTCAAAATATCTATCGTTTACTTTATCTACATCTTTATATAGTTCTCCAACTATTTTTGCTTTCTCATTTTGATTCATATACACCCAGCTTACTATTTATAAATTATAGTTTTGCGATACCTTTATAATTTCAGTAAGTAAGAATGTAATTATACAAATCCTCTTTATCTTTATTCAACCTGCCCTTTAATTGATTAATGTCCAAGTTGTTGCATTTTCGCGCCTGATTATGGAATATTGATAAATATGAAATTTTCTTTTGCACAAAAAAGAATACTCGTTCCATTTTTTCATTTCCGTTAATTATTAATCTTTTTATTATCCAAGCAAACTACCTGATAATACAACTAATCCTACAACGATTACTATGCCGATACCTTTAAAAATAAAATTCATTCGTTCCATTGCTTCCATCATTTTAAATTCCACCTTTAACTGATTTATTAATTACATCATAAATGTTAAAACTGGGATTTTTATGAAAAAGACAAAATACCTTTTTACACTTATTTTTTATACTTTTTCAATTCTTTATCCAATATAATTAGACGCCTTTTTACTAAATTGCGCCTTAGTATGTAAATACGAGCTGATCCTTGTTTATGGATAGCACCCTTTAATGGAATAACTAAGATATCCAAAACCAACTAATTCTTCTTAAACTAACTCACCCGTTAGCGTAAGTACATTACTTCACAATCTTACTCTCCATACGGTGACATTTAAAGTTATGATTAGGATTTTTCGTAACCTCTTCTTTCTGAAGTTCATACATGGCGATTTTATAGTTGATTTTTTCCAAATTTTTTATACTTTCGTCAATTTTCTTCTGCACTTCCAATTTATGTTGCTTTAACATTTCTTCTCTATACAAAAAGGTAGAATTCCCTTGTTCGTAAAGTTCCTTATATTCCTTAATTTTCGAAAGTGGCATTCCTGTTTCTCTAAGACAACGAATAAAAGAAATCCAATCTACAAGTTGTTCATTATATACTCTTCGACCTATTTCATCACGAGATACATCTTGCAGTAACCCTTGTTCTTCATAAAATCTAAGTGTCTTTGCCGTTATATTTAAGTTCTCCACTACATATTTCATTGGATACAACATTCCCTTTTCCTCCTTAGTTACAGTTACAGTTACAGTTACTGTAACTAAGAGAATATCATGAGGAAGAATATTATAGCAATAACCTTGTGTATTACACATTATAATCATTTACTCTTGTCTTCCCCTTACGTCAACTATTTATACTAAAGTAGACTTCTAATGGGGAGAGTTTTGATGGCTCAACATGATAACAATTATGCACTAAGATAATCTTTCATCATTAGAAGAATTTAGGATAAAGAGGTTATAAAAATGAATCAAAAATACAGTAAGTTAATTGAACCATTCACATTTAGAAGCGGAATAACAATCAAAAATAGAGTCGTTATGGCACCTATGACAACTTGGTCAAGTAATGACGACCTTACCATTTCGGATGAAGAGGTAAAATATTACAAACAAAGAGTAAATGGAGTAGGACTCGTCATTACAGGTTGTACTCATGTTTCACCTAATGGGCAAGGCTTTACGAATGAATTTGCTGGATACAACGATGAATTTATTCCCAGTTTACGAAAATTAGCTGATGCAGCCAAAAGTGGAGGTTCCCCTGCTGTACTTCAGATTTTTCATGCAGGCGATAAAGCCTTGCCTGGGTTGGATACAGTCAGTGCGAGTGCATATCAAACTGAAGCAAGTGTAGAAACAAGAGAACTATCACATGAGGAAATCCTGTCCACTATTCGTGCTTTTGGCGACACAACGAGAAGGGCAATTGAAGCTGGATTTGATGGTGTCGAAATTCATGGGGCTCATGGATTTTTAATTCAAAACTTCTGGTCTCCAGCAACCAATCAACGGACAGACCAATGGGGTGGAACACTTGAGAATCGACTGCGTTTTCCATTGGCAATTATTAAAGAAATCAAAAAGGTAATTGATACATATGCTACCAAACCATTCATTTTAGGATACCGATTTTCTCCTGAAGAATCCTCCAAAGTCGACGGATTACGGATGGAAGACACATATGAACTTATTGATTTCCTTATTGAACAAAATTTAGATTATATACATGCTTCATTAGGTCAAGTGTCTTCAAAGCCAGTTGATAGTCAAGATGAAAAAACAATGCTTGAATTAATTATTGAAAGAGCAAACGGTAAGGTACCTGTGTTGGCTGCTGGTTCTATGATAACATCAGATGATGCACTTAAAGCCATGGAATTAGGTTTACCGCTTGTAGCTATTGGGCATGCGTTAATTATGAATCCTGATTGGGTTGAAAAGGTCGCAAATGGACTTGAAGCCGATATCGCTTCTGAGTTGGACTTAACGAAACTTGACCAGCTTAATATTCCAGAAAAACTATGGAATGTAATTCAAGCAAGGTCAGGTTGGTTTAATATTAGTAAATAAAAAAGTAGTCCTACGGGTACGGGTTCTATTTTGAAGTACAAAACCTGGAATGGCAGGTAAAAAAGAAATTAATTTAACGTCAAAAAAGCACTCCATCGATCTCTAAAGGGTTGTGTTTTGAGGTGCATATCATATAAATAGCAATTAAAAAGGCTTGCAAACTGACATCAGTTTTGCAAGCCTTTTTTTGGGTTTATGGAGCTTGGTGATTTTATCAGTAAATTCTTATTTTCCAAATAAAAATTTTTAGTTCATTATTATAAGAGTTAAATTCAAAAGAGACCTAAATCTTCCTTGTTCTAGAACAGGAAATATGATTGGATAATAAGTTTCACCATTTAATCCTTTTCTTTACTCCCTTCTTATATAAGTTGGAGGGAGCCATCTTTTTGTGAACAAAAAAAGAGAGATCCCTAAAAACTATACTTTTGGGAAACCATCTCTTTTTTCATTATATTTAAGAATACATTTCTATAATTTTAATGGCTGCCCCTCAAATGCTTTAACCTCTAATGGTGCAGCCAAGAAATCCTTTGCTTTGGCTACGAACTTGGTAAAGTGATCGCTTGAGTTATGGCTGCCAACAGCTTGCATATCCTGCCAAACTTCCACCATCATAAATACATGTTCATTTTCTACATCTTTTTGAAGGCGATAAGAAATATTTCCGTTCTCTTCTCTTGAAGAGGAAATAAGCGGTTGGATTTCCTCTAGAAACAGGTTCTCCTTCGCTGGGTTTATTTGGAATGTAGCATGAATGATAATCATTAAACCTCAATCCCCTCTTGTTTATATTTCATTACTTCCATTGTGCGACTTGGTCAATTGGGAGACGTACAGATGGGTGCCCGTTATCAGCCGCTTTACCAATAGAAATCAACATAACCGGAATATAACGGTCCTTATCCAATCCAAAAGCCTCAGCAATTTGGTCTTTTTCATATCCTCCAATTGGATTTGTATCATATCCATAAGCGCGGGCAGCAAGCATTAATTGCATTGATACAAGACCGCCATCTACCAAAACAACCTCTTTCATCTCTTCGCGTGAAATGGTTTCAAAGTAGCTAGAAAAGGATGTCTGAATTCGCTCTTTTACCTCTAGAGGCATAAATCCCTTATCTACAGCTGCGCCGTAGATTTCTTCGAACTTCTCAAAATTATTCAAATCACCAAAAACCGCAATAACAGCTGATGATGTTTCAACCTGGGTCTGATTGAACCGAGCTAGAGGGGCAAGTTTTGCTTTTGCCTCAGGGCTTTCAATCACAAGAAAACGCCATGGCTGCATATTTACGGAAGATGGAGCACGTGTTGCGAAGGTAAGAATTTCTGCCATCTCTTCGCGGCTAATTTTTACAGATGGATCGTAATTTTTTATAGAACGGCGTTCTGTTATAATTTTATTAAAATCATTCGTAACTTGTGCTGTAGTCTTACTAGTCATTCTTATATTCTCCCCTTATTATGTTAAGTACTTATTCTAACGTTTGGAAAACAAATAGTTATTCATTTTAGACAAAAAATATTTTTAATGTCTAACCAGTTTTTTATTAATCAGTACAAAATCATGTCAAAAAAACGGCAATCTCATCTAATAGATGTTTACCATAATACCTTCAACGATTTGTTCCGCCAAAGCGCGATTACGTGTAGTTGCGTTGAGAGTACGGAGACCATAGTAACTACACAAAAAACTTTTTGATAGCTCGAAGGCAGATCTGCTAGATTTAATCTCTCCAGATTGAATTCCTTTCTCTATTACACGATGGAGAACACTTTCCAGACGTTCAGCGTGACTACTAGCAACACTTTCAACCGCTGAGTCTATTCTAGCACGCTCCATAGTGGCTTTAATTAACAAACAGCCTTTACTCGTTTCCTCAAAGTCCTTTTCCACAGCCCATTCTAACAAATTGCGTAGCCTTTCTTGGGCTGAACCAGGTCCTTCTTCTAAAATAGCAGTTTGCACCTGAATCCAGTGCTCATGATAACGATGGAGCGTTTGTTCATACAATTCATGTTTACTTCCAAACGCATTATATAAACTACCTCGTCCTAGCCCAGTGCTACTACATAAATCCTCAGTAGAACATGCTTCATATCCTTTTAACCAAAAAACGTCCATTGCTGCGTCGAGAACTTCTGGATTGTTAAACTCCCGTGGTCTACCACAATTACTCATGTTTTCTACCCCCTTCCTTACCCAAAGAGTGATGAGTTAAATACAGTATAAACTTTTTGTAACGAACAGTCAAAAATTCAAATCTTTAGCTTACATATTTCATTCTGCAGATTTAGGAACATTCCTTTGCCTATCTAAACCACAATTTGCGGATAATTTTTGGTAGTTGGACTATAGGTAATTATTAATTTGCACAGCCTTTATGACTTTATTTTACAGTTCATTGCTTCATACGTTTGTCCAGATGTATAAAATACAATTTATTTGTAAGCAAGCATCCCATCTGCAAAATGAAAATGCAGTATCTAATTCTCTATCAATCCTCATATGATGACCTGATTCATCTGAAAAATTGTTTGTAGCTTTTTCTTCTACTATCTATATTTCAACTATAATTGCCCTAAGTTAGAATAATTAATAATTGTATATTGCAGTGATTTTCATCTTATAAATTAGTTAGTTTGTGAAATAGTATACTTAAAGTAAACTGCCATTAGTTTGAGTGTACATCTTCACAATATCTTCCTTCTTACAAATTTTTCTTTAAAAGTGATGTTCCACAATCTTGCCCAAACATGAAATAGGCGCAATCATCTATTTGAGCGCGCCCGATCACTGAATATCGTTATTGAAGGAAAACACCCGTTTAACTGAAGAGGAATTTCTAATTTTTATTACATTTGGATAATTCTTCACGTAATTTTTTTATCTCTTCTGTTTGGTTTAAGATATTATTATTCACTTTTCTTAAAGCACCATAAACCGCAAAAATTCCCGAAAATACTAAGAAACCGACCAGTAAATCCATATTCACTCTAACTTAATTTTATATATTAAATTAATAATATTCAAATTTGGGTAATTCAGTAATATCAAATTGATTCTTGTTAAACTAAATGATCCGTTATATGTCAATAGGGAAGTTCTATTGAAAATCGCACCCATTATTTAAATAAGGCTGTTTTCGTATAGTTTGTTGTTTTTTGAAGAAAATTGAGTATGATATAATAAATATTGGATAAATAAGGGAGGTGTATTTTGTGGTAAAGAACTTACCTTTGCTATTAGCAATGTTAATAGTTGGTAGCAGTGCCTTAACAATAAGCCTAACTACACAGTTACCAGAGTTGTTACATTGGATTTTGATAACAATTGCTGTTATTCTGAACATTTGGAGTGCAATAGGTTTAATTCTGCACGTTGGTATTCAAAAACTTAGTAAAAATTGAAATCATATTATTTCTCTTAACGTGTTTACAGTAGTTTAATTGGATTTCTGACATGCAGAAACAAGCATTAAATTTTATTATTATTAACTTTTACCAATGTTTTGGCGATGATGTCGTGTAGTACCTGTTTTCTTTCAGTAAAAGCTGCCAATAAATAACCAATACCACTAATGAAGCTGTCATTTTATTTGGTTTATCAAAAAGGAAGTTGGTTTCTTCGTGTTGTTTCTCTTGATATTCAATTACCAAATTTAAATTGGATAATTTACATCGACTGGTAATGATCTTCCCATTTTATTTGTTTTCCCTTGATCAGCCCTTAAGAAATCAAATCCATGCTGTCTTGTGCCCTATACTCCTAAAAGCTCATCACATAATGTGATTACATAATCTTCATCCTTACCTGTACGTTTGTTCATATAACTTCTCCCATCTCCAATCCTTTCTTTCTCCATAATAAAAAAGCGACCTTCATCCTGAAAATCGCTCTTCTATTATGAAAGTAAAATTCTTAAGAAGTTCACTTTCATTAATCGTTATCCTATTCGTTAAATCTTTTGTTCTCAATACAAACTCTTTAACCCCTATAAATTCCGATTCAGCTATCAAGTAAAACTGTGTTCCTTTTTTATATCCATTAAACTGCCTTTTTAGTGTAAATAACTTCATTGAATAACCTCTAGCGTTGAATTTAATAATTATAGGTCGAATTATACCATATAATATTGGTTGGAATTGTAAGTATTCTTTAGCTCACCTGCCCCGTTCTTTAAGTACTTTCTTCACATTAACTTCCTAATTTTTACATTATCCCATAACTTGTTGCTCATCAATCTGGCCAATACAAATATAGACACAGCTCGTGTTAGAGATTTGCACCCGATTACTGAATATCGTTTTTGAAGTAAAGCACCTGATTGTTTAGTAACAATTGCCCTTTATTTGTTAAATCTTTCTATATATATCTATAAGATGAATAAATTAAAATTTTGTATGACTAAAGATATAAACATAAGAGATAACACAAAACAGAAGATTGAAAACAATTTCTTTTTAAGAAGTAAATGTTCTATCCCCATTAGTAACCAAAATCCTGCAATAACTATTTGTCCAAGCCCATTATAAAAATAATTAACACTATTATCTTTAAAGGTATATATACTAATAATTATATAAACAATTAAAAGTATTAAATAAATTACTAAAAAAGGTTTAATCCTTTCTTTATTTATTTGCAAGCTAATTTTTTTCATAAGTGACCTCATAATTTTCACCTTACTTGCTATTTGTCCTAATTTTACCATTTATTTAAAGTTTCATCTTTAAAGATTTATATAATTCTTCCACATTTCATAATAAACCTGGCCTGTAATTGATTAGAGGCTAAGAAAATGGACTGCTATATTTAAAAGTCCATTTTCTAGCATTTTCGCGCTCTTTAATTGAATAACTTAGATTTTTCCGCTTCCTTAAAAACCATATATCTCCAGTTCAACTAACACACCGTTTATTAACAAATCAAGCTGAGTTTTCTTTTATGGTGATAACCTGATAAATGCAAAAGAAAATGATGTCCTTCTTGAATATCTATCCAACTCTACTCTTTTTCTGTGATATTTTGTTTGATTGTCTTTCCATTTCTGACCTTCGCCCATTGTTCGACCTTGTTTTCTTTGTTCAAGTAAAATAGGTATTCTATATTGCTCTCGTTACCATCTCCTAATGGTTTCACTAGATACGTTCTCGTTGCTGCCCACCATGCATCGTGTGACTGTCTATCTACCACAGTAATATCAAAACCCAATTTCGACTCAATTTGTTTAACTTCCTTGTATCTATCCACCGATTGCCATGTGCTTAATCCGACCACCACTATAAGTACCATCCCTATGCCGACAAACTTGAACCTTTTTGAATTATCCCTTCTTATTTCCGCCACTTTATCCGCCTCTTTTGTTCTAAAAATATTCCAACTTTTGAGTATCCTCTCAAAAATGTAACATAAATTAATACTTCTCAAAGTTTGCTAATCCCACGCCCAGTTAGTGGAACAAGAGAATGGAAAACAGCTATTGGAAAAATAATAAAAATCCAATTAAAAAGCTGTAAAACTCTGAACAAAACATTTTGCTTTTTTCCTTCTACTTTTCTTATATATAAAAAGGAAATCAAACCAATTACAGGTGTAAATAAACCAGTTACACCGTAATTTGGCTCAGATGCATCGATTAATTCTTCAATAAGAAAGGCAGAGAAAATAAAGTTGATAACTAATAAAAACAATGGAATCAATATATTTACTTTTTTCATCGTTATTTCAGCCAATTAAACAACCTCCATTCTCTAGCTTTATAAAATGAACCTGACTAATAAATCCAAATCTTTATAATAACATTTTCTAGATTCAACTAGATATACCTGCTTCTTTAACTACCCTGACCTGTTACTTTAGATGTAGAATTTCACAATCTCTTATAAAACGTTTACCTAGTTATCTAATAAAATAGCCGCATTCTAATTTGAGAAATGCGCCCAATTGCTGTTAAGATCTATTCAATTTTAATCTCTATTAAATTTAATCTTTTTCATATTATGAACTTTATTCGCTAAAACAATTGCTATGTACTGTGGAATTAAATTCAAAAGACTTACAACCACTAATAGTTGAGAAGAAGTAAATGGTTTAAAATATCCACCATCCCACATCTCTGTTTCGGACATATTTGCATTAAAATAATAAGAAATTACAAAGGATAAAACATTTCCGATAATAATGGGTATGAAATTATAAAAGGATTTCAAAACGAATGCTAGAAAGGAAGTTGCCACAATCATTATTAGATACCCAATCATTGAACGTTTAGTAAAGTCTTGTTTCATTGAAAAAAAACAAATGGAAAACAGTAGAAAATAACTAAAAAGATAATGATGCCTATTTTCCTCAAATTAGAACCCCCTATGTTAACATATTACAAGGTGTAAATTTACACTAACAATAACATAAGATATTCAATTTATACAATTATTTAAGAATTCATTCTCCACTAACCTACCCTAAAGCTTATTAAAGGCCGTGAAAAATGGACTGCTAAAATTATCAAGTCCATTTTGTTGCATTTTCGCGCCTCCTATCCGTCGTACAAGAAAGAACGCAGATTCAATGCTCTAGAATTGTTCTCTTGAACATATTTAAAAACAACACTAATTCATTATTTATTTAGATGCTTATAGTCTAATACTTCTACCTTAAAGCCATGACTACATCCAATTTTAGGACTATCACAAGATGGAGAAACTCTTACCTTAACCAAGTCCTCTATGTATTCAAATGAATCATTGTTGCTGTCGGGAATTTGAATTTTTAGGGAAATATCATACGTATGATTGTTGTTATAAACAATATTAAAAATCCTCTGTTGCTGCCAACCAAAACTGGAAGCCTCTTTTCCTCCGTACTCTTTTATTACACTTTTATCAATAGCTGGAAATATAATATCTCGAATAATATCTTCTGGTGTAACATACCAGTCTTCTGCATAAGGTTTAATTTCCTTTGGCTCTGGTGGTTTAGCATGAACCAAGTTATCTGTGTAAAACATTAATAAAATTGCAAAGAGTACAAACATTTTCTTCATGATGCTCGCTCCCAATAATTTTTAACGTTAGATTCCACATAATCAATTAATATTATCCATAACAATTGATTAATAAACTCGTTACTTTAAATCCAGCATTTCATAATCTCATCTAAACTCCAACCTAGTGGTCCGGGTATTTTTCTGTATCTAGTAAAACAGATATGGGCGCAATCATCTCTCGATAATTACGCCCGATTGTTTAGAAACTCATTACTTCATTTAGTTAAAATTCAATTGATTTTGCATGGTGTATTTTTCTCAATATTCATTTACAATTTGTTCTTAAATGAGCCGCACCCTATACTTCAGGAATAACCCCGGCAATTAGGAGGATGAAGATGACCAGACCAATTAGCATTAACGTTAGAGATGCCATGAACACAGGCCCTTTTCTGAAGACAAGTTCCGATCGTTTCTGGATAACGCCTGTCATGGCGCTAGCCTCACTTTCACTATACTTTGTGAAAATGCCTCCACTGCTAGAAAACCAAAAGGTGATCATAGAAAAAGCGACTCCTCCAAAAAACATAATTTCAATGAATCGGATGGCAAATTTCTCTGCAACATAATAGGTGATTGCTGCTTCCACAATTAATGATATTAAAAAAATGATAAGAGTCTTCTTCATCTCATTCCCTCCATATTTTATTTATTCAACTGCGGTAGGTTGACAGTTTCGGATTAAACTAGGTCATATCTATAATAATCCCATTATCTTTATCATAACCGCCCTCAATAAATGTTTTTTCAGCTGCTTTCCCAATCAAATAAGTAGATGAAGCATCAAATGCTCCACCAACTACTCCCCCAAGTAATGGCACCATTTTGCCTAAATTAATAACCCCTTTTTCTCCAAATTTCGTTACTAATCTAAAACCAACTTTTTGATTAATTTGTTTTATAACCTCACCGGGTATTCTTTTAATTTGTGCTTCGCCAACCTTCTGAGCAATTTTAATTCCACTTTGCTTTACTAATTCTGATGCAGATTGTCCTGTTAAGCATGCATATACAAAAGTTTGTACTTGGTCATCCTTTAAATCGTACCCACGAATATAAGCAATTGCTGCAATCATTCTCATTTGCATATACATTACAGAAGCTAGATTTGTAGGGATGGCGACAGGCATAACAATAATTCCACCTAACCCAGCAACAAATCCATTTGTACCTGTTTTTCCTTGTTGCCATCGGATTAAACTTTTGATTGCTTTATCATTAGAAGAGTGTTTTGACGTATAGCTATTAGCTAACTCATCAACTGAAGCTGTACCTGGTATCCCGTTTAATACTTTTTCATATGTCCAATCTAAAAATTTTTGCACATTACCTTCGTTTAGACCCATATGTAATTCCTCCAAATTTGCTTAAAATAATGTGTGTGTAATCCTATTACTCTGTCTTTTTATTAATTTCCTTAGTATACATAAATCCAGTACTGATAAAAATTTTTAAAAATGAAGTTCTACAATCCTTGTTACATTAAACTAATTACGTTAGTTAAGTAAACTTTATCACAAACTCATCTATTCCTTATCAAAAAATATACAATTTTCTTTAAAGGGTTGTTCAATTAAATGAACGCCTTCTACTAAAGTACCCAAGCATAAAATGGGAGCGAAAATCTTGTGATATCGCGCTCTATTGTTGAATTGGAACACAGTGTTTATAAAGCAGCCATTACCATACTGATAGCCTTGTTCTTGTGTCATTTTCGTCGGTAATGTATTGGAGATCATCAAAACCTCTTAACTTGGCATTATTATATAAGTTTTCAAGTTTTTCTCTGTCCTTACAATAAATTGTGAAATAAACAGAATCAACGACTAAAAGCACCAGCTCACATCCGCTATTTAAAAACTCCTCATACGTCTCAATATTTGCTGGATTCTTTCCTTTTGGGTATGCTTTTAAATCAGCAAAAATAAGATTATACGTTTTATCTTCTAAAAAACCTTTAAGGAATAAGCCATCTATTTCGTTTTTCTCTTGTAGGAAAAGGAGTTCTCCTAACTTATCAACCTCCACTGAATATGATTCCTCGCCCTCAATACGCCAAATATATTCAGTTATGTTAATGGGCTTTAATACTTCCCCAAGGAAACTTCCGTATTCATTTGGAATTTCAAAACTAATTCCTCGTCTCATATTTATCACCTGGCTTTGTTTTTCCGAATCCTTAGTGTAATTACATTTCTAGTTTTCCCTATAAAAAAGAGATCGCAGTTCTTTACGAAGCGCCCTTTAATTCTATTTACGGGTTAAGCTGAACAAGGAAAGGCGATGCCTTCTTAAAGCATCACACCAGTTAGTTGAAGAGTGGGGAATAGATTATTAAGAGAATACCTAATAAAATAAGACCAACAATAATAATTAATCCATTACTAAAATCTAATACGAGACCTAAAATCACCCATAGGAAATAGAAAATTTTGGTTTTTTTACTTTCATTTTTATAATTTTTATAAGCTTCTTTAATAAACCACCCTAAAATGATACTTCCACAAACCACCAATATAATCCCTATAGCCACTACTTTCATAATCGTACGGTTTCCTTACTCCTTTTTAGGAATTGATATACCTGTTAGTTTGTCACTTTTTTACTTCCAATAATCTAGCTATTAATTGTTTAAAGGCATGAAAAATAAACTTCAAATTCAAAAAGTCCAAGTTGTTGCATATTCGCGCCCGTTCGGAAGAACGTTCCAAGATGTCATGAGTAAAATAAATCAAATTATTTTGATGAATAATTGACACGAGAAAATATTGTATTTAATATAAATATATCAAGATTATTTGATGAAGGAAAAGAGGGTAAATAATATGAAAAAAGAAATGGACTTAAACATTGATTTTCAAGACGATTCAATGGATCGATTGTTTGAACAATATGAACAAAAGTTTAAAGCCCTCGCTGACAAAAAAAGACTACAGATTATGAATCTTCTTACGAAAAATGGGACTATGTGTGTTTGTGACTTAGCTCCCTTGGTCGATATGGCACAATCTAAATTATCTTATCATTTGAAGATTTTATTAGACGCAAACCTTATAAAAAAGGAAACAAAGGGAACTTGGAGTTACTACGAGTTGAATCAGGATGAGTTAAATCATTTACTATCACATGAACTTTGTTGCGTTTTCAAGTCGACTTGTTGTTAATTTTTTTAGATATTAAATCAAATTTTTTTGATTAACATAGGAGGTATATGATAGTGAAGGGAAAGTATGATTTGAGAGAAGGACCTATTGCATCTACTTTGATGAAATTAACTTTGCCGATTATTGCAACGAATTTCATATCTACAACCTACGGGCTTGTTGATATGATCTGGGTTGGGAAATTGGGAAGCAGTTCAGTCGCGGCTATTGGGACAGCAATCTTTTTCGTGAACTTGGCAGTTGCGTTATTTACGATGGTTTCCATCGGTACAGGCGTCAAGGTTGCACATAGCATAGGCGCTGGAAGAGAAGATCAAGCCAAAGTTTATATCCATAATGGATTATTAATGTCTTTGTTACTAGGTTTCATATATATGTTGTTTATTTTCCTAACAAGAAATGATTTAATAGGTTTTTTTGATTTAGGCAGAGACGAAATAGAAAAAATGGCCTCACAGTTTCTCACCATATCGATTATTGGAACGATCTTTTCTTTTTTTAACATCTTACTCAGTACCGTTCTAACTTCAATGGGGAACAGCGGAAAACCTTTTCTCGTACAAACGGTTGGGTTCCTTGTAAACTTGATTCTTGACCCTTTATTCATTTTTGGATTGGGGAATTTTAAAGGATTAGGTGTATCAGGGGCGGCACTTGCTACTTTATCGGCCAATGTAGTTGTAACTTGTTTGTTTATCGCGCACACGAAAAACCTAACTTTGTTCTCCAAACCGTTTATGTTCAATGTAGGAAAAATGAAGGAAGTTCTTCGGATGGGAATACCGATCACGCTACAGCGGGTTACCTTTACCGTAATTTCCATTATTATTGCTAAAATTATTGTCCAGTGGGGACCAAATGCTATTGCTGTCCAAAGAGTCGGAATACAGATTGAGTCGATTTCTTATATGACAATTGGTGGTCTTCAAGGTGCCATTGCAGCATTCATTGGCCAAAATTACGGAGCGCACAAACAGGACCGAATTAAAAAGGGGTATAACAATGCCCTATTCATCACATCGATTTTTGGAGTTTTGATTTCGTTTTTATTCATTTTACTTCCACGGCCAATTTTTTCATTATTCTTGTCGGATGAATCCAGCCTTTTTCTAGGCAGTGACTATATGAGAATTATTGGATATTCCCAATTGTTTATGTGTTTGGAGCTTATGACAGTCGGTGCATTCAACGGAATTGGAAAAACCTATATTCCACCTATTTTCAGCATTATTTTAACAACATTGAGAATTCCAATGGCGATCATGCTGTCGGTTCCTTTTGGACTGAATGGTGTTTGGATGTCCATTGCATTAAGCAGTGTCCTAAAAGGAATCATTCTTGTTTTTTGGTTTAAGCGGACACTTGGAAAAATGAATCAAATGATAAAGGGATCAAGGTTACAGGATGAACTGAAAGAAGGTACATTGTAATGGGTATGTTGAATCATGAATTATTACAACTCGTGATGGACAATTATTTATATAAAGATATTTGGCGTGGCAATTTTGGTTTGGAAAAAGAAAATAACCGAGTCGATAAGAATGGAAAACTAGCATTGACACCCCACCCAAAATCTTTTGGAGTAAAAATGGAAAATCCGTATATTAAGACGGATTTTTCGGAAAGCCAAATCGAAATGATTACGCCTTCATTCGAAACGATTGATGAGACATATCAATTTTTAGAAACGATCCATGATATTGTGACACTTGAGTTAAATGATGAATATCTATGGCCCAGCAGCAATCCACCTGCATTGCCTAATGATGAGGAAATCCCAATTGCTTTGATGAATGATCCAGAAGAAGATCATTATCGGCTCCAATTGGCCGAAAAATACGGCCGGAAAAGACAATTAATAAGCGGAATCCATTATAATTTTTCGTTCAATGAGGAGTTTTTAAAAAGGATATATCATGCTTTACATGTCAATAAAAGCTTTAAGGATTTTAAAAACAACACCTATTTGAGAGTAGCTCGAAACGTATTGAAATATCGTTGGTTGCTTATTTATTTGACCGGAGCTAGTCCTGTCTTTGATAAAACCTATATCGAAAAATGTGTTCAATTGAGCGAACACTTGGATGAAGAAAGCTATTTTTTTCCGAACATGGGTTCCTTGCGTAATAGTGTATGCGGCTACCGTAATGAAAAAACATTTTATATTTCTTATGATTCGGTTGAAGAGTATGTTCGAGACTTACAATCGTTGGTTAAATCCAAGGAATTATTGAGTGTGAGGGAGTATTATAGTCCTGTAAGAATAAAACCTGAAAAAGGGAAAGACCTGGTTCAAGCTTTGTTGCAGAATGGAATCGCCTATTTGGAACTGCGTATGATTGATTTAAACCCCCTTTATAAAATTGGGGTTAGCAAAGAATCGCTGAAATTTGTTCATTTATTTCTCCTATTTATGATGCTTATCGAAGACGGGCCATTCGGAGAAGAAGAACAAAAAGTAGCTGCCCTTAATCATGATAGTCTAATCCTGAATGGTTTACAGGGTAGGTTATTTGGTGAAGACAGTTATATAACTTTAGAGGAAAAAGCCTTAGTTTTTTTTAAAGAGATGGAGCACATGTTACAGGTGTTAAAGCCTAGTGACGATACATTCATACGATTACTTAATCAAGAGAAACAAAAGCAATTAAATCCGAAGCTCAGTTTTGCTGCTGTGGTTAAGTCTGAGATTCAAAAGTCCTCTTATCTTTCTTACCATATGGACAAAGCAAAGCAGTATGCCGAGGAAAGTAAGGCAAGTGGTTACCAATTTATTGGCTACGAAGACTTGGAGCTATCCACACAACTATTGCTGAAAGCTGCGGTTAAACGAGGTATTTCGTTTGAATTTTTAGACCGTGAGGAGAATTTTATTCTGCTACAAAAAGGCAATCATAGAGAGTACGTCAAGCAAGCAACGAAAACGTCCCTTGATTCATACAGCACGGTTTTAATGATGGAAAATAAGGTTGTCACGAAGAAAGTCCTTAAGCGACACGGCATTCGTGTGCCAGATGGAAGGGTTTATCGTGATCTGGACTCTGCTCTGGCCGATTATGGGACTTATCGGAATAATCCCATCGTCATTAAGCCGAAGTCGACAAATTTTGGACTTGGCATTACCATTTTCGCCGGGACTTTTCCCTTGAGGATTACCAAAAAGCTTTTGAGATGGCATTTGAACACGACCAGACTGTTCTACTTGAAGAATTTATGACAGGAATGGAATATCGTTTTTTAGTAATGGGCGATGAGGTCGTCGGGATTTTACATCGGGTACCCGCAAATGTTGTAGGGGATAGCATTCACACAATTGAACAGCTCGTCCAAGAAAAAAACAAGGACCCATTACGAGGAAAAGGTTATAAAACCCCTCTTGAACGAATTCAATTGGGTGAAGTGGAAAAGATGTTTTTGAAAAATCAATCGAAGCATATCACCGATATTCCGAGTACAGGTGAAATCGTATACTTACGGGAAAACTCAAATATCAGTACTGGCGGAGACAGCATTGATTTTACGGATGAAATTCTGGAAAGTTATAAAAAGATTGCCATTCAATCTGCTAAAGCTGCCGACGCTACGTTCTGTGGAGTGGATATGATGATCGATGACATTGAAAAAGAAGCGACTGACTCGAATTATAGTATCATCGAAATTAACTTTAATCCTGCTATCCATATTCATTGTTATCCCTACAAAGGACAAAATCGAAAGGCTGATGAAAAAATTCTCGATTTGTTGTTTGGGAAAATGCAATGATACGCTCATATTGAATTGGTCGTAAAAGGTTAATCTAAAAAAAAAAATCCTTAGAAGAGAATTGATTTCTCTCTTTTAAATAAGGTAGTTAGTCTTTCGCTAACTACCTCTAATAATGTTTTTATTTTAACAACAGCTGCTCTCATTACCCAATAATACAAGCCCATTAGCCTTTTGAGTGTATTCAACGGTAAGACCAGCAGTAAACGATTCAATGTCAGGATCAATTGCAACTCGAATTTCATTAATAGTTACTAATTTATCATATTTTCCGGCTCATCCAGAGCCAGCCCCACATTAGGACCGCCTCAGCCATAGCCTGCGAAATATACACGAATGTTTTTCGCTTCATGTTCCTGGAATAATTGCTTCAAAACATCACGTGCTTGATCTGTAATATTGAATAACAAAAAAGTCTTCTATTTAGTTGATGTCACTTACTCAATAGCTAGTTAAAAACACTTTCCCTTTAGTTATTTTAGATGATTCAACGACTTCGATAGCACTTTTTACATTCAATAAATCAAACTCAGAATCTACCGTCATCAAATGCAATTTTTTATTACTTATTAAATTTATTAAGTGATTAAAGGTTTCTTGCCATTTATCTGCTGAGACAGCATTATTCCAATTTCGCAAATGGAACATATTCGCATTCACTTTCACTTTATTTATAATTTCTGCCCAATTTACTTGTATCCCTGATAAAAGACCGATGGTTAGAAAATTACCGTTAGGATGTACACAATAAGCTAATTCATTTCCAGCCAAACCCCCAACAGAGTCAATAGCTGCATCAGCACCCCTTCCATTAGTTAATTGCAAAACCATTTCATCTAAGTTATTTTTAGATGTATCAATCACATAAGAAGCACCAAAATGAAGTAATTCCTTTGTATACTTATTGTTTCTAGTAACTGCAATCAATCGAAAACCCAAAACTTTCGATAATTGAGCAAAAATATGCCCAATAGAAGAACCGCATGCGTTAACTAATAAAACATCATTTGGCTTTAATTTTAAAACTTCTGTACAAACTACCCATGCCGTTATTGGATTAATATACATCTGTGCTGCAGTAAAATCATCAATCGAATTAGGTATAGGAACCGCAAACCCTGAAGATGTCTTAACAAACTCTTGCCATGTACCTTCCCCACGCAAAGGTAAAACACGTTTACCAATAAATTGCTGAGAAACTAAAGGACCGACATCTTCTACTATTCCAACTCCTTCATATCCCTGGAATATTAGGTAATGAAATCCGATGAGAATATGAACCTCTGATCGGTATTAAGTCTGAAGGATTGATAGGGCGTGCTAGCATTCGAACAAGGATTTCATTATCTTTTGGTGGTTCAATACTTTTAGACTCAATTCTTAACACATCTTTAGGGCTACCGAATTCATATAATTTAATACATTTTGCTTCCAAAATTATAAGTCTCCTTAATACAAATCAGTTTTATAAAATTATATCATCTTCACCCCAGCTGCCTTGTAAAGTTTATCTAATTTTAAACAATTTGCGCCTTAACATAAAGAAAGAGCACAATTCTTGATGGAGAAATGCGCCCTTTCGTTTAAGATTACCCTCTCTTTTCAACAGCTAGCAAAGTTCCTAAACCGATTAGAGTAAACCCACTAACCTTTTTTTGCCACTTCATTGCAGTTTTATTTTTAGTTAAAACATCCCTAATTGAACTCGCAACAATTGAATAACATACATCAATTGTTAAACTAAGCATTCCAAAAATTACTCCTAAAAATATGAATTGAAAAAAAGTGTTGCCCATGTCGTGATTAATAAATTGTGGGAGAAAAGTAAGAAAAAATAAAGCTACTTTCGGGTTTAAAATATCAGTTATTGCTCCTTGCCAAAAAGCTTTCCATATTCCACCTTTATTTTCTCGAATATCAATGTTTATTCCTTTTTTATCTCGAACAGTCTGTATTCCTAAATAAATTAGATACGTGGCACCAATATACTTTACGATTTGAAAAACAGTTGCAGAAGTCATCAAAATAGCTGATAGTCCAAATGCAGCAAGTAGAATATGAAACATAACCCCTACTTGCATTCCAAATGCTGTGGCTATTCCAATCTTTTTGCCTCCTACAACAGTACGGCTGACTATAAAAGCCATATCTGGTCCCGGAATAATAGCTATTATCAATGTAGCGACTATGAAAGCTGTAAAATGAGTGAAATCTATTATATTAATAAAATCAAGCATAAGGTACCTCCGAAATTATACATATTTGTGTGTTTTTTCACTAAATTCAACTTCCTTATTCTAATTACCATTGTGATCAGTTTGTATATTTATACCACTAAATGTTTATTTATTCAATTGTTTTATCTTTTTATTATTGAAGTATTCTGTTCCTTTAATTGATTAAAGGACAAGAAAAATGGACTGCCAAAATTAACAGTCCATTTGTTGCATTTTCGCGCCCTTTAACGGAATAACCAATATTTGGTTTCAATCATAAAATCACTAAATTCATATTGTACTAATGCTACCGTTTTTTAAGTACAATCCTTTTCAATTTTATATACTGGGGATACCCCACAAAAAGATCTTATAAGGTCTTTATAATTAACATTGTTTTTTTCTATTATATAATAACGTTATATTCCTTTAATTCCTCTCTCAAATCCGTTGAACTATCGAAAAGAATTGCATTAAAATTAAGTTTTTTTGCAGCTTCAATATTAGCCTTGGAGTCATCTATGAAAATGGACTCTTCAGGCTTTATTGAATATTTCTCTATTAATTGTTTATATATACCTTCTTCAGGTTTGACCATTTTTGCTTCATAAGAGGCAACTCCACCATCAAAGTGTTCAAAAAAGGCATATCTCTTCGTTACATTTTCAAATGCTAACAAATGAAAAACAGACAAAAAATAAGCTTTATAACCTGCGTTTTTTACACTTTTCAGAATATCTACAGTATCTTCAATTGGCGTAAACAACTCATACCAATTTTCAAATGCAAGCCTTATCAGATGCCCATTGTTATGACTCCTTTTAATTATAATATCTTTTGCTTCATCCTCTGTGATAAGCCCTCTGTCCAATAAATCCCATTCTTTACTTTGAAATATTTCTTTATATACTTCAGGAATTTTATCAACTTCTATATTCCTTTGTTGTAGATACACCTCAGGGTTCCAGTTCAATAACACATTACCTAAATCAAATACAATATTTTTAATCATAATCTGCTCTCCTACGATGTACGAATTTTTATGTATTATATATTATAGTGAAAAAACAACTAATTTCAAATGTACTTCCTTAATCAACTGCCTCTTTAGTTGATAAATAACCAGAAAAATGGACTGCTAAAATAAATAGTCTAATTTATTGCATTTTCGCGCCCGATTCTTGAAGATCGTTAATGTCTTTTTGATTTCTTCCTTTGATATAAATAAATTGTTTGAAGTAATAAAATGATAATAAAAACTAAATCAAAATAATTTGCATATTCCTTATGTAATAATCTACCAATTACTATAATACCAAGTATAAATAAAAAATAAGGGTAAAGATTAGGTATCCTACGCAAGATTAACACCATCCAAAAATTCATAAATATATCTTAACAATAGCAATCTGACTTTATGATTGCTAATTATTTTTTCTTCCCAAACTTTCATTAAATTATTGTGAAATTCCTTTGGCTTTTCGATTAAAATCCAATCAATTGAATGGGCAGGAGTTGGTAGTAACTTCTTGCGTCGTATTCTTATATTTTCGTGATTAGTATAGTGAGGGTAAATTACGGTAGCCTTTGAAAAACTGCTGCTACTACTTTTAAAAAATTGAATGTCTTCAATTTCATCCCAACAAACCTTATTTCCCTTTAAGTCGATTACAATTCCTTCTTCATCCCAATAAAATCCTTTACCTTCATTTCTTTTTCGCCAAAGATAAATTGAAGAACCTATCGTAAAGGTTGAAAAAATAACCATCAAAATTGACACAATAGGGGCAGCCCTTAAAGCCATAATGGACAATATAAACAATAATATTCCTGCAACCATAAAAACTAATATTAATAGCAGAGATATTCTGTACAATCTTACTTGTCCCACAAAATAACAACACCTTTTGAATTTGATTTATAGCTATTTTATCAGTTGTTCCTCTTCAGTTAAACTGCCCCCCGCTTCTTACCTTTTTTCTTCACTATCCTTTATTACTCTGTTAAATGGCCCAACATGAAAAAGGCGCAATCATCTTTTTGATAATCGCGCCCGTTAGTCGAATAAAAAAAGGACCAGGCAGTAAAAGCAGGATCATTTTTAGTGTTTACCTTCAAGCAAAACTTTTATTTAAATTTGATGTTGTAATAACGCATCAGCTCTAGGGTGCCTTAATCTGATTGAAAGTAATTAAAAATAGCAAAAGGATTGTGACGAACTGGATGACGATCGGCTTCCAATCTTTATTTTTATAGAATATGACTTCGCGTACCGTAATGAAAATGAATAATCCAAACACCATTAGAAGAATAGGCAATCTAAAAATTCCGTTATCATATCGATGATTTTCCATTAGAAAAACATATACAGAATGACCAAAACACTGCTAAATATTGATAAGAAAACCAATTTGTTTCTGTTCATACTTTATTTACCCCACATAAGTAGTTCTTTTTGAAATCCTACTTATTCGGTTTCAATAGTTCAGCAATGTTTTCATGTCCCACATCAAGAGCGTGCATGTACGGTGTCATGTTTGAGTAGTCCATCTTTTTAGGATCCGCCCCAAGCTGAAGCAAAACTTTAACCGTATCCTCGTCTTCTCCCTGCGCTGCATAAATTAATGCAGTCATACTGTTTTCGGAATCCTGATAATTGAGTTTTGCACTGGCAGAATGAAGAATTTTAATGATTTCCGGTCTTCCTTTTTCAGCGGCTGTCATTAGCGGTGTCATCATATAACTCGTTTCGTTATTCGGATCAGCACCATTTTTAAGAAGGGTTTTAACCATTTCCTCATTTCCCGCCTTTATCGACCAGTCCATTGCAGTATATCCAGTATAGTCTTCCTCATCTACGTCTTTTCCTGACTTGGCAAGCTTTTCGACCTTCTGTGTGTCCCCATTAACCGCTGCCTGGACAATCGGAGGAATGTCAGATGGCTCATCAACTACTTCGTCTTCAAGATTACCAAAAGGAAGAAGGGATTCAATATTATCCATTTCGGAATAAATTCCACCAAGAAATATGCACAATGCGAGTACGGCTACAGCACCATATACCCATTTCGTTTTCTTCGCTGAAATGATGGGTTCCACCCCACCAAAGTAGGTCTTGATTTCATGAATCCTTTTTGGGAGAGGAGGATGTGTGGAAAGAATTTCGCTCAGCCATACAAAGAATCCCTTTTCCCTGTTTATTTGATTCATGAATTCATTTCGATCCGTCCTGTAATATAATTTCTTTCCAATGGCAAGCATCATCAGGCTGTTTTCTGAAGCTTCAGGATTTCCCGTGTAGTACGCTGCATAACGGTCACATGTATATTCACAGGCACGAAGATACGTTTCTGCCAATCCTGGGATCCACATGGATGGCAGGATGAATGCCATCTTTCCCATATGGTTACGTTTTATATGTGCCAGCTCATGCGCAAGAATGAAATAAAGCTCATCTTCCAAACCCTCTTCAATGAGGTCAAAAACTTCCGAATAGACAATGACCATGTTCTTTCGGAAAAACCGGGTTGCAAAGGCATTGAGGATGCCTCCTGATTGCATTACATAAACATCCGGTATTTTCTTAAGCTCCATTTTTTTGCAAAGTTCTTCCACCTTGGTATAGATATCCGGGAATTGCCCAGGCGAAAGCTTAACTGCGTTGGTTCGAATTTGCCCCATTGCGACCCCGTGAAGCAAAAAGGAAAGAAAGAACAAAGCAGCGATTATAGGTAAACCTATAATGGAAAAAGAGAATAGGACGTAAGAAATAATGCTGAAGAAAAGAACAATCCAGAAATATATTTTCTCTTTATAGTAAATCAAATCTCTTGGTGCAGTATCACGCTTATTCAATAGTTACTTGTCTCCTTTAGTTAAGCTAAAGAAATTATATTTTGTTTATCTCGTTCTGTCACTACTCCTCATTTTCCCATAATTTACTCACCTTTTTTGAACCATTAGTGAAAAGAAACACCCGCCGTTGCTGGTGGGTGTTTCTTTCTCGTACATCAATATATCCCTTCATGTTTTCTACAATCAGGGCAAACAATTTCGTCATAAAATGTCCATGCTGTATAGGACATCTCAATGGATAAACTCTGTATTTCTTCAAGTTTTTGTTTGAATTCTTGAACTTTAGTTGCATAACCCATAATCAGACACCCCGAAATTTAATTATTATTTTCTTATTGATACTTTTATTTATTCTTGAATTGCTTAAATCTGAAAAACAGAAATATAGCTCGGACATATAAATCTATTGCAATTGAAAGCCAAACTCCTGCTATTCCCATTTCAAAATGAATTCCAAGTACAAATACTCCCACTACACGAATCAGCCACATACCAATAGCTGTGCTATACATAGGACTTTTTGTATCTCCTGCTCCTTGTAATGCTCCTGCTAAAACTAATCCAATAGCTAATGCAGGTTGAGCAAAAGCATCTATCCTTAATGCTGTTACAACCATATCTATTGCATCTTTATCTGTGGTAAACCAAGTGGCGAACCAAGGGGATAAGAAGAATAAAAGAACACCTATAAAGGACATAAAAATAATTGCCACTACTGTAGTAATCATTCCGTACTTATAAGCGTCTTTGTATTGCTTACCTCCAATACTTTGCCCTACCAAAGTTGTGGCAGCAATAGCCAGACCATAACCTGGCATGTAAGAAAATGTTTCGATATTTCCTGCAATCGAATGGGAAGCATAGACATCAGCCCCAATCTTGAGTATCAATCCAAAATAAAGTACCTGTCCGAACCGCATAATTAAACGTTCAATTGCTGTAGGAGTAGATAATTTTAAAATAGACAAGGTATCTTTCCTTGAGGAACTCCCAAATAATAGAAAGGACACTTTTGACCTTTTAATATTGATAAACAACAGAAGTGTACCAATGATTCGTACAATAACTGTTGCCCATGCGGCCCCTGCTACTCCTAGTCCTTCTATTCCAAAGATCCCAAAAATTAATACATAGTCTAATCCTATGTGAATAAGATTAATCCACCAACTAACCTTCATAGGAGTTTTTGTATCACCAGCAGCTCGAAGAATGCTGCCAAAGGTAAACATGAGTGAGATAAAAATAGAAGGAATGGCAACTATACTAAAGTAAGTGACTCCATCTGTTAAAACTTTTGATTCTGCTCCCATTAAACGGAGTAGTGGTTCGCTAAAAAAGAGGGTAATCAAACCAAATAGCAGTCCAAGAATAGATGATAAGATGGTTGATTGCCGAGCAATGGATTTTGCTTTTGAAATATCTTCTGCCCCTATACTTCGGGCAATAAGTGAAGATGTTCCTACCCCTATTGCCATAAAAACAGCAATATAGACAGCTAATACTGCATTAGCCACACCTACTGCAGTGACCTCATTTAAACCTAATTTTGCAACAAATAGAGTATCTACAAACCCAACTATGGTTTGTAATATATTTTCAATCATTGCGGGTATTGCTAAGGCAAAGATGATGGAAAGTTTTTGCTTAGTGGTTTTATTTTGTATTGTGGTATCTTCCATTTTAAGTGACTCCATAATGAATAAAATTGTCTAGTGCTGTTTTCATGTCCTCTAAAACTTGTTCTTCGTTTCCTTGGCGACCTGCATCTACAACATACGTTTCTATGTGGTCAGAAAGAAATATTCCCTTTTCGAAGTTAATTTTTCGTTTTATGTCCATAATAGCTAAATATTATTCTTCAATCATTTCATTTTATTTTGTACATTAAAAGCAAAGCTCAATAACATGTAAATAAAATTGCTGCTAGTTTCTTTTGATGTGCTACATCTGCTTTTTTGATAACGTAACCTATTTGCACTAAGTTTTATAAAGATTTTCATGTAGATTCCTCCTGTTGCTTTGTTATTCAAACAACGATACAATTTGTATGTTATCGAACATATAGTTTTATAAAATCATATTTTTATTCGATTCGATATTCAATAATTAAAATGGTCAGTCTGTAAGTTACTGAACATTCCAATGGTATTTGTACAGGAGGTAAGTACGTGGACAGAAGGCAACAAAAAACAAGAGATGCTATCTTCAAGGCATTCAGCAAATTGATTGAACAGAAGAGGTATAGAAATATAACCGTGCAGGAAATCATTGATGAAGCGAATATTGGTCGAAGCACTTTTTATGCTCATTTTGAAACAAAGGACGAGCTACTTAAAGCAATGTGTACCGATATCTTCAGTCATGTATTTTCGGATGAACTCGTGCCAGAAAATACCCATGATTTTTCGAGTGAATACAACGGTATCGACGCGAAGCTTACACATATCCTCCATCATTTGAAGGACAGTAAAAGGAACATTGTGGGTATTTTATCCTGCGAAAGTGGCGAACTCTTTATGAGGTATTTTAAAGAATACCTTACAGCGATGTTGTCAAAGTATCTGAATGAGATAAAAGTGAATGCCCCTGCCGATTTCGTTTTAAATCATCTCGTAGGTAGCTTTGTAGAAACAGTAAGATGGTGGATTGATAAAAGTATGGAATACTCACCTGAAGAAACAGTCATGTATTATATTGAGGTTAGCTGTGTCAATAGAATTACAAATTAATAGGCCCGAAAATAAACCGCATTCTTTAATCTTAGGAACTAGGAAAAGTTGCACTATTACATCTGGTATAAAGGGGCTTAAAAAAAGATAGACATGCAGTATCATGGACATTGGCTTCTGTTCACCGTTTGAACTGCACGAGGATCTGCGTTCTATTCCGGTCTTGACCGAAGAATTTTTCCTAATCGTTCCTACTTTCTACAGACTTGCAGGAACAGATTGAGTCAATTTAAAATTTCAATGAGCAGCGTACAGTCCCAAATTATTTCGAGTCAAATGGAATTGAGGATTGAATGGATATACGTCCCCTGCAGTAAGATTTTGTGGACAATAGAGCTATAGGTATGGAAAAGGAAGGAATATACTACAATTAATCTTATGTTTTTTTCCTCTCCTCTAAACTGATATCAAAATTTAACACGACTTATTTGACATTATTTTGAGTGATTCCTTTCTAAGTTTTTTAATAGTTCAAATACACTTGTGCCAGTTAATATGTGAAGAAAAAGAAACCATGTTCTCCTGTCTAATGAAAGTGGTAATTTCCTTTAGATTCGTTACTAAACAATATGGCCCATAATAAAATTAGGCGCATCTCTTGTATGTATGAGAAATGCGCTCGATTGTGGAATATTAAAAATATGAAAGAGATGCGAAAGTAACTTTTTTACTAAAGCAACTGTATCTGTTTCTTAGGGATGTTCAGAATTCTTTCGCCTTTCTTCTCTGTTCAAGTAATCCGCACTAGTTAGTTTTGTTATTACAAGAATATCCATATAGACTCTTTAAAGAAAAAAAGTAAAAATCTCAGACCAAAGATCCTTACTTTTTTTCTACTGCTATTCTTTTGCGATTTGCAGCTAAGGGAGGTTGTTCCAGCCATTTGTGTTTGACCATGATTGCAAACCATTTTCTAGTAGCTGCTAAATTCTCCAAAATGGTTTTCTCATATGCGATTGCTAAATCTGATCTCATTGCACCTGATAAACCAATACCGTGGTAGGCTTGTGCAGTTTGAATCAAAAAGCCAATATGATACATAATGAGTTTATCTGAAAATGGTGACTCTGTTGATGTTGTCACTTCGGAATCGAATGATTGTGGTAAAGGGAGATTTTCTTTTTTCAAGATTTCGGCTAAGCCACTGGTATGGTTTTCTGACTTTTTAATAGCTTTCAAAAGGAAAGTAATAACCTCCTGCTCTTTTGCGACTTGACTAAACCCGATTGCCAACGTTTTCCCCAACATGCTTTTTTTTAAGTTGAAGGAGAGGTTTATTACTTCCGTTGCAGAAATTGGTCTATCTGGATCTAAAAATGAACTGATAAAGCCTGATTCAGAAACAAATTCAGTTTCTTCTGTTGGATAAAAATAAGGTTCATGTTGTAAACTTCCTTTCTCTAATAACATATCTGTTGTTAATTTAAACATGCGTTTTCCTTCATTATCGCAAGAGTCATAAAACTCTCGTAAATTTTTATTAACACTCACACTTAACGATATATTGTGCCCAATTAATCCATGTAAAGTCATAATATGTAAGTAATTCAAACAAAAAAGATCTGAGAACAGCCTGGGTGCTTTTCGTAAATCCTCTTCAGTAAAACCAACTGGAACTGGAAACCCCTCTTTTTGGATAAAAAAAGCCACCTGTTCTTTTTGTTTATAGAAGGTACGAACAGCATCTTCAAATATGTTTTTTATACCTTGGTCATCAATAATTGAAACCATGTATCGATTTACGATATCCATCATTGTTCCATTAATATATTGTCCCCATAAGGTCCCAATCTCTGAAGCTGTTAGTATTAAATGATCTCTCACTTATTTTCCCTCCTTTTTACAATCGAACTTATCGTTACCCACAACACCTTATATTATTCAAATAACAATCCTTACCTATAAAGCCTGCGGCAACTAAAAAACACAAATGGATGATTATGTGTTTTTTAATATGAAATTTCTAAGTATTGTCTTGTATTCTTCTTGACTATGATTAGGGATTTTTTTACGTTTAGTTCTTAGACCTGAAACTTGTATTTCAGTTAAAAAACCTGTTATTAATCTATGCAGCCAGGATCCCTAGTATAGAGGATGGATAATATGCGGAACTTATTGTTCAATTAAAATGTTTCGTTTAAATGTAATCATTCGCAATCTTAATCATTATTCAACACGAACACGTGAAAATTTCCTCAACAATCTGGTCCGATAGTTGAATAAGAAAAAAATTAATAAATACGAAAAATGACACCTATTCCTGAGTGCCATTTATAAATATAAAAGAGATCTATTAATATTAATTTCCTCTAATGCTATCTTCATTTTCTTTTTAAATCATTTCTCGTTGATAATTGATTCTCTCTTCTATAAGATAATTACGGGGGCAATATAATTCTCAAAGTAGTCTAGTCTTAAACCCAACACCTTGTCGCAAACATCCAAATAAAAAGTGAGAAATTAACCAAGTATACCAAGAAAACGATATTAATTTCACCTACAACTTTTCGAAAACTCTTCCATTCCAGAAAAACGAACAAAAATCTAGAAATTGTTTTCAAAAATATTACTTTTAAAAGTAGATTATAGTAGCAATATTAATTACTGAAAATAGAAAGGATTAAACATATATGTCTGAATTACTAAATAAAGCTTTTACATTACTTAGCTTATTAAAACCACGAGATGGAAGAAAGGAATGGGGTGCTGGGGAACTATCCCGTATTGCAGGTTATAATACAGCGACAACCCACCGGATTTTACAAGATATGCAGAGATACGGTTTTGTTGGTCAAAATTTGGAGAGCAAAAAGTTTTTCCTAGGACCAACCTTAATCGAACTAGGTTTTCAAGCACAATCTTTATTCTCAATACGTGATATAGCTAGACCGTTCATGGAGAAAATATTAAAGGAGACAGGGGAATCTGTCTATCTCAATATTTTAGTTAACTCTAACGAAGCTTTACTCGTAGATTCAGTCGACAGCGATCAACAACTGCGTGTGTTTGAACCAATTGGTATTAGGTTACCACTTCACATTGCGGCTACAAGGAGAGTAATTCTTGCATTTATGAACCTTGACGAACAAGAAAACTATATTAAACATTGCAAATTTGAAATACGCACATCACGGACAATTAATAATGAAGATGCTTTATTGAATGATTTAAAGTTAATTCGCATGCGTGGTTATGCTGTAAGTTACGGTGAAACTACATTAGGAACTGCTGGTATTGCCGTACCAATTTTTGGACCAAAAGGGATCGAGGGGTCGTTGGGCATTGCAACACCTGAAATACGACTTAACGAACAAAGAATTGTTCAATTTTCGGAATTACTTAAATTGTACTCTAAAGAAATAAGTTCATTATTATGAGCTAATACAATAAAAGGGAGAACCATACAAAAAAGCTATCTTAAAAAAGATAGCTTTTTATATTTATAAGATTACCATACTGAGTAGGATGCCGATTACAACCGATGTTGCGCAAGCAACCAAGCCTGGAACCATAAAGCTATGGTTTAGAATGTATTTACCAATTTTAGTCGTTCCAGTTGAATCAAAGTTGATAGCTGCAACTACAGTTGGATAATTCGGGATAAAGAAATATCCATTGACTGCTGGGAACATTGCAATTAATAAGGCCGGGTTAATCCCAAGTCCAATTCCCAAAGGCATAAAAGTACGAATGGTTGCTGCCTGGCTAAATAATAGAATTGAAAGTCCAAATAAAGCGATCGCAAACAACCACGGAGCAGTTGTTACTAGATCTGAAACCGATTCGGAAATCAAGGTCATATTGCCCTGGAAGAATGTATCTCCCATCCAAGCAATACCAAAGATGGCTACAACTGCGGCTGAACCTGCTTTAAAAACACTACCATTAACGATCTCTTCTACTTTCGGTTTACATAAAATGATCATAAGTGCTGCAGCTGAAAGCATTACTATTTCAATGGCAATCGACATGGTCATTCGTGTAAATACACCTTCAATTTCCCAGCCAGGGCGCAGACCTTCAAATGAACCTAAAATTACTATTGATAATGCTGCCAAAATGAACAAACTGACTGAAAGTTTTGCACTTAGTGTTGGTATAAGGTTCTTTTTGTCTTTTTTAATAGGAGCAAGACCAGATTCAAGACGTTTTAAATATTCCTCATCCATATCTAGTTCTTTCCCCATCTTACTAACAACAAAAGCAGCAATAAAACTACCAATAAAAGTACTAGGAACACAGATTATCATGATTTGAAACAACGTTACATTAAAATCAGACAATAAGCCTAACAGAGCAACTGTCGCAGCAGATATGGGACTAGCCGTAATCGCTTGTTGTGAGGCAATTACAGCAATGGACATTGGCCGCTCAGGACGAATACCTGACTCTCGTGCAATCTCTGCAATGACAGGTAAGATTGAATAGGCAACATGGCCTGTTCCAGCACAGAAAGTAAAAAAGTATGTAACTAATGGAGCAATAAATGTGATCCACTTAGGGTGTTTTCTAAGTGCCTTTTCAGCCAAGAAAACTAAATATTCCATTCCCCCTGCCGCCTGAAGCGTCCCCGCAGCTGTTACAACAGCCAAAATCATTAACATTACATCGATAGGTGCTGAGGTTGACTGAAGACCGAACCCAAATATAAGAATTGCAAGACCGACCCCTCCCATAACTCCTAAGCCAACCCCACCAAGACGAGCACCAATAATTATACAGGCCATAACAATAAGAAACTGAATCCAAAACATGATGCCTTTCCTCCAAACGAGAATATTTTGTTTTAATCAGTAACTTACATACACTTTCTTTTTTAATTGATTCTCGGATGCCTACATCTATACTTTTAAAATTCAACTATAAACTAGTAAAATTTGTTTCTACTTGTCATGTCCGTGCATATTTTTAAAGCTAGCAAATATTTCCCCGCTTTTTTCAGGATTAGATAATTGTAACGGATTAAGCAATAAATCAGCTTCTCCTTCAGAGAGAATACCCTTCTCTATAACAATTTCTTTAATTGTGCAATTTTTCAAATGTGCTTCTTTTGCCACTTTACTAGCTTCTTCATATCCAAATAAAGCTGCTATAACAGTTGATAGTGCTAATGAAGAATGAGCATTATTCTCGCAAATCTCGATATTTGCACCAATACCAATTATGCATTTGTCAATAAATAATGTAATGCAATTATTTAACAACTCAAATGAATTAAAAAGATTTTGTATGATAAGTGGTTCCCAAACATTTAGGTCCAATTCACCTCGGTCAGCTGCCATCATGATAGCAGTGTCATTTCCGTAAACTTGGAAACATACTTGCATAACCATTTCAGGTATAACTGGATTCACCTTTCCAGGCATAATTGATGAACCAGGCTGTACAGATGGAAGTGTAATCTCAGATAAACCAGCACGTGGACCCGAAGATAGCAATCTAAAATCACTGGCCATCTTTGATAAACCTGTAGCAAGCCCCCTCAAGACAGATGATACTTTTAGATAGAAATCCCCATTTTGGAGGCTATCAAAGAAATTTTCACTTTTATAAAAAGGAACAGCAAGAACTGTCGGTAAAATCTCATATACATTTTCTAAATAACCTGGATATGCCCCAAGGCCTGTTCCAACAGCTGTTGCACCTAATGGAAGTGGTAAACACTGCTTTTGTACTTCTTTTACCTCTGCAATATTTCGAGAAATAAAGTATTTATAACCGCTAAATTGCTGACCCAATGTAAGGGGAACAGCATCTTGTAAACATGTTCTACCAATTTTCACGATATTTTCAAACTCTATCATTTTATTTTCTAATTCTTTTTCTAATTGTTCCAGAACAGGTATTAACTCTTCAATATAGGAGTAACATGCAATATGAATTGCACTAGGAATAACATCATTTGTTGATTGAGCCATGTTTACATGAGTATTAGGATGAACTTTTTCATACCCTTTTTTTCCTGTTAACAACTCATTAGCTCTATTTGCTATGACTTCGTTAACATTCATGTTTAAAGAGGTTCCTCCCCCGCCATGATAAATATCCAATGGAAATTGATCTGACATCTTTCCATCAACAATTTCATCAGCTGCAAGGCAAATTACTTTTGAAATCTTAGGATCTAACATTCCAATTTTGGAGTTCGCCATTGCTGCAGCTTTCTTTAAAAGGGCAACTGCTTTAATTATTTTTGGGTACAATCCTACATAAATTCTAGATACAGGAAAATTCGCACATGCTCTCTCTGTTTGAATTCCGTAATATTTCTCATCCTCTATTAACAATTCACCAAGAGAATCTTTTTCTTTTCTCATTTTTTCGCCCTCCAATATTAATTTTAATGATTTCAAACAATTAAGTTGTCATTGCCTCCTTTTTTAATTATATCTCATAATATGAGATATAATCTCATCATATGAGAACACTTATAAAAATACCATATATATAAAAAGTTTCAATCATTTTTTTAGTATAAAAAAGTAAATTTTGTGAACGTCATTAAAAGGAATAAACTTTATACATCTCAGGGAAGGGGAAAAAGGTCCCAATTGGAAAAGTTAGGAATTAAAGGCATTTGTAAATATGGAAACAAATGAGTCAGTTACAGAGAAAGATATTACAGTTTTGATTAGTTCCTATGAGGTCAATTATTTATCGACTGTAATTCATACAAACCATTTTTAGAAGATCATATTCTAGACGAATAACCTCAAGTAGCACCAAATATTAACAAACTACAATTAGATTTATGAAATAGATTTAGTATTGATAGTAGTGGCGGTCACCTTTGGACAACGGATTATTATTTGAATGGAGATGTACGATTAAATCAATAGATACAAATACAAAATCAATAACAATTTTACCGTTTATATACTTTTCTCTTGTCTGAGGTAATGGACTAGAAACGATAGCAATGGATTAAATTCGTATTGAGGGCAAAATTAAAAATTGAAAATAGGCTGAGTTCTTTCACAAGAAAACTCAGCCTAATTCTATGATTATTTAAATTTTCGTATATCGTTTTGTTAAACCCTTCATTATTACAAGTTTAAAGTACTCTTTATAAAACAATCTCTAAATCAATAATCTAATTACATATGTTGCTAATTGAAATTGTATTATTCTGTCACCGTACTTTTTATAAGCGTTACTCAATTAAAGGGCGCCCGATTGTTGATCAAGAAAAAATTTTTTAAATATGAAAAATGGCACCCACTCCTGAGCACCATTTAATAGTTTGAAATAATCTATAAGAAGAAAAAATCAAAATAAATTCTCTTCAATCATCTGAGTAATGTCATTAATTCCTTAAACCTTAAATTAATCACCCAAAACATTTTCTATATCAAATAACGGTTTTTGGTCGAAACTGGAGACAGCTTTTTGTTTCAGCTTCTCCGTTATCCTACATAGGTTAATTGTTTGTCGTCCCGATACACTTCGTTAATAATTCCTCCACCGAGGCATTCTTCTCCTTGATAAAAAACAACTGCTTGTCCAGGCGTTATGGCACGAATGGGTTCGTGGAAAGTGACTTTAACATTGGAATCACCCAACACTTCTACCGTTACTTTATTGTCCTGTTGGCGATAGCGGAATTTTGCCGTACATTCAAATGTTTCTGTTATAATACCCTTTGAAATCCAGCTTACATCATCTGCAATTAGGCTATCCGAATATAGCATTTCGTTGTGGAAACCCTGTCCAACAACTAATACATTCCTTTCTATATCCTTTCCTATTACAAACCAAGGATCACCATTGCCTCCAATCCCCAATCCATGCCTCTGTCCAATTGTATAGTACATTAAACCATCATGATGTCCGACAACTTTGCCGTCGTATGTTTCCATATTCCCCTTTTGTGCAGGCAAATAACCACTTAAGAATTGCTTAAAATTCCGTTCACCAATGAAGCAGATTCCTGTGCTGTCTTTTTTGGATGCTGTTGCCAAATTTGCTTCGGCAGCTATTTCCCTTACTTTTGGTTTTTCGATATCGCCTATTGGGAATAACACCTTATTTAACTGCTCCTCCGTTAATTGATTTAGAAAATAGGTTTGATCCTTATTTTCATCTTTCCCTCTTAACATGTGAACTTTACCGTTTTCCCTGACCACCCGTGCATAATGTCCCGTAGCTACATAATCGGCTCCAAGACTCATGGCATGATCTAAAAATGCCTTGAATTTGATTTCCTTATTGCATATTACATCTGGATTTGGCGTTCTTCCTGACTTATATTCCTCTAAAAAATAGGTGAATACCTTGTCCCAATACTGCTTTTCAAAACTCACAGAATAATAGGGGATATCCAATTGATTGCAAACGCGGATAACGTCCTCATAATCTTCTGTCGCCGTACAAACACCAAATTCGTCCGTATCGTCCCAGTTCTTCATGAATATTCCAATTACGTTATAACCTTGCTCTTTTAGGAGCAGTGCAGCAACGGAAGAATCGACCCCGCCTGACATTCCTACAACTACACGTGTGTCTTTTGGTGCTTTCTCCATTTGTTTTTCTCCTATCTTTCTATAATACTTTCTATCAAAAAAATAACCCCTGCTGCCAGGGGAAGGTAAGATTATAATATGGTTTACTCTTCCTTTGCACTCTATGAAACGCCCATTTTTAATAATGTTTCTAAATCCTCTTTACTATAATAGTAGCTTTCATTACAAAAATGGCATTGTGCTTCAGCCTGTCCATCCGTATTGATCATATCTTGGATTTCTTCGCTTCCTAGACTAAAAATAGCGTTCGAGATTCTATCTCTAGAGCATTCACATTGAAATTCAATTGGCATTGTTTCAAGAATGCTGACATTTTCTTCACCAAGTAATTGTTTAAGAATTTGTTCTGGTGTAATCCCTTGCTTTAATCTCGAAGAAATGGAAGGCATCGTTTTTAAACGTTCTTCAATTAAACGAATCGTCTCTTCTTCAGTGTTTGGCATCAGCTGAATAATAAAACCACCAGCAGCTTGAATGGTAGAGTCAGGGTTTACTAGTACACCTACACCAACAGAGGAAGGAACTTGTTCTGAATGAAATAGATAAGAAGCAAAATCCTCACCGATTTCACCCGACGTAATGGGAACCTGACCAATGAACGGGTGATTCAAGCCAATATCTTTGGTAACGGAAAGGGTTCCATTCGTGCCCACCACTGATTTAAAATCAAGTAATCCCTGCTGATTCACCTCAGCGTACGCTTGGGGATTTGAAACATACCCTCTCACTTCACCCTTGGCATTTGCATCCACTAAGATGGTTCCAATTGGTCCTCCACCATTCATTTTTATAGTTAGTTTTTCCTCTCCTTTTAGCATGGCACCAAGTATGACTCCAGCTGTCATAGAACGTCCTAGAACAACAGAAGAAACCACTTGCAAATTATGGCGTTGTCTTGCTTCCTCAATCGTTTCCGTTGTAATAGCGGCATATGCACGCACTTGTTTATTGTGAGCAATGGCTTTTACTAAATAATCTTTCACCTTTATTCTCCCATTCTTTTAATTCATCTTTTGTATTTAACTTGCGGACTTTTTGGGGTGTTACATCATTTCCAAGTGGATCCAGTATCTTCATTCCTGAGAAAGTATGGAGCACTTGTCCACGTATTGCCCGTAAATAGTCTTCCCGAAGCACCTGTTGTTCAACTTTTTCAGCATTTGTTAATCCATCTTCATTCTGCTTTCTCGAGAGTTCATTAATTCGTTCTAAAAAGTCAATCATGTATTTCACCGACCTAATTGTGTTTGTTGTTTATTCAATAATTTCAGTATGGAAACAAAGTTTCATATGGTTTACCATTGTTTCTCCAAGGTCCGTAAATGTTGCTACACCTCGTTTATGAATGGCTGTTTTGAATCCCTCTGCGTCTGCACCTGCAACTGTTAAAAAGTCACAAATATCCGTACATACTCCAACAGTATGAACCTTTTCTACTCCAAAATTTCTTAAAGTTTGAGCCAAATCTGTTTTAAAGAATGCATTATAGTTCGTTTTGGGTGTATAAATGCATTTTCATTATCTTTATTATTTTGATACCAGTCATATAATTCCCCGTACAACTGTTGTCCTTCTGTATCCACAATATTATGCGGTGGCCATAATTCAAAGTGTGGATCATTTGGTTGGTGTGCATCCATGGTTACTACAACTACATTTCCCTCTGTTAAAAATCTTGTCGCCAATTCCTTAATATAAGGAACTATTTCTTGTGCAGGCTTACCAGCAGTTAATGTTCCATGATCAGCTACAAAATCATTACTCATATCAACAATTAATAAGGCTTCCTTTGCCATTTAATCCAACTCCCAAATTAATTTATAAGGGTACAGATTTTAGGTTGTGTTCTTTTGCTTCTCCTATGTTTTTCATTTTGTTGTCCCAACAAGCTTGACTTAATACCACAGGATATTCTGCTGGATTTAAAGAACGTTTGTACTCTTCCCATAAAAGATTTAGTTGTTGTTGTGCGTAAGATTGTATCACTTGTACCTTCGGAAATTCATACAAAAGTGTACCATGTTCGAAAATATCTTCGTGCAAGTCTTTGACCGTAAAATTGGTCACGAATTTTCCAATGTACGTATGCACAGGATGAAACATATAGAGCTTGGCTTCTTTATCTGGTTGTTCGAAGCTTAAGGCGACATAATCTCCTTCTGACTTTTGCGTAAAATTATTGATAATACGATATACTTTCTTTAATCCTGGTGTCGTGACTTTTTCAGGACATGCAGAAATTTTGATGGTATCTCTCATCTGCCCGTTTTCATCTTCAATGGAGACCAGCTTGTACACAGCGCCTAAAGCTGGTTGGTCGAAAGCGGTTATGGCTTTAGTACCGACTCCCCATGCATCGATTTTCGCTCCTTGAGCGTTTAAGCTCATAATAGTATGTTCATCTAAATCATTCGAAGCAAATATTTTCGTATCAAAAAATCCTGCTTGATCCAATAACTTTCTTGCTTCTTTGGAAAGGTAAGCTAGATCTCCACTATCTAACCGAATACCTGCAAAATTTATGTTTCTGCCCAGTTCATTCGCTACTTTGATCGCCGAAGGAACACCTGATTTTAGAGTGTCATAGGTATCCACTAAGAAGACACAATTTTTGTGACGTTTTGCATATTTATGGAAAGCGGTGTATTCATCTCGATATGCTTGAACAAAAGAATGAGCATGGGTTCCAGAGACAGGAAGGCCAAATCGTTTTCCTGCCCGGACATTGCTTGTGCCTGAGAACCCGCCAATATAAGCAGCTCTTGTCCCCCATAATGCGGCATCGAATTCATGTGCGCGCCTAGTACCAAACTCTAATACAGGTTGGTCACCCGCGGCTTGTTTAATTCGGGAAGCTTTAGTTGCGATAAGTGTTTGATAGTTCACAATATTTAGCAAGGCGGTCTCGATGAGTTGTGCTTCGGCAAGCGGTGCTTCGACACGAAGAAGGGGTTCGTTGCCAAATACAACTTCCCCTTCTTTCATTGCACGAACAGACCCTGTAAAACGGATCGTTCGTAAAAAATCAACATAGTCTTCTTGATAGCCTAGTTCTTTTAAATAATCCAAATCGCTCTCAGAAAATTGAAAGGTTTGAAGATAATGGATGATACGTTCCAACCCTGCAAAGATCGCATAACCGTTTCCAAATGGTAATTTTCGAAAATACAATTCGAATACAGCCTTTTTTGTATGCATATTATCTTCCCAGTAGGATTCTGCCATATTGATTTGATACAAGTCCGTGTGCAGGGCAAAACTATCATCGATATACTTGTTCATAACACTTTCCTCCTATGCTAGCAAAATATGCTCGGACTTGCTCACAATAAGTAAGCTCTTTCTCTCTATAGTTTCACAAATTAGTTTCACTACTTTTCTGTAAGAGATATTTTGCAAAGTCAACAAGTCCGTGTGCTTCTTCTGTCCGAAGAAAATTTAAATTCAATGCATTAGGGCCCAGACGGAAACGATCCAGTGCGTCGGCATCCTTGAAAATCTGATACAGCAGCACGCCCCGTTCACTTAAACTAATGGACTTTGTAATCTCTGACAAACCACGGGAATCATCTTGGTCATGGTAATAGGTGATGTAGTAGGTCGCGGCATTATAGGGCAAATCGTGCTCACGGCAAAAATCTTTGTAATACTCTGCCGCACGACCACCATGTCCCTTATCAATCCCATCATCAAGGCGACGGGAATCATGGAAAATAGCCGCCATTCCCAGTGCATCCATTTCTTCATCACTTAGATTTTTTTGATGTCCGAGGAGGAGTGCCAGCAATAGCACTCGAGCGCAATGGGTTTTCGTATGCCATTCACTATCCGGCAGCCAAAACTCTACATTTTGTTCCATGTATTTATACCATTGTTCATAAAGCTTTTTGATTGGCTGGCAGACAGGTTCATTCAAAACATTATCTAGAAACACCTTTCATTCCCTCCCCTGTTTTCAAATACATTGAATCAGCTTATTTCATCTGAACTAATTGCTGTAACACTTCCGCAATATTGCCATCGATTCCAATTGATTTAGCAGCAATGGCATCTGGAATATAAAGCTCGCCGCCTTTATTAAAAGTAATGTAGGTAGCATTTTCCTCATGATTGGTTACATTCATAAAGGGGGCTTTAATCATTTGATTTCTGGCACCCACGCCTAATTCCAACAGGACTAATTTTTTACCATGGGCTTTCTCGATAAAATCCTGATAAGCCTCGAAGCTAGCTTGCCAGTTCTGGTCTCTTAGAAAATTTCGATCGACTTCGATATGGACTTGCATTTGGCCTCCACACTCAGAACATTTTGGAATAAGATCCGAAGGAACTTTTCCGTTCTCTTGGTTTTGTGCCATTTTGCGTAAGACATCGTCGCCTGGGTAAATTCGATTATGGCAACCATGTGAGCATTGCAGATTCCGACAATTGCCTTCTATTTCGAAGAGGCGTTCCTTTTGAAAACCTGCCTGTGTAAAATGAGCGTCGATATTAGAGGTAACCACAAAATAATTTTTATCTTTCACCAGTTCATAAAGGTTCTTCATCACTGGACTGGCTTCTCTGTTGATTAAAAAATATTCGTACATACGACTAAAGAAAGCCCACTTTTTTTCCACAGAAGGGTATGGAAAGAAGCATCCCTGTATAATGCTTCGAAAACCGTACTTTTCACGGAAATCGCCAAAATTCTCTTGAAAAGATGTATCATCCGCAAAAATATGAATACCTTCCGAAATGGAAAGGCCGTTACTTGCACCGATCAGGATGCTGTCAGCCTCTTGAATTTTTATTAAGACCTTACGATGGTTCTCTTTCATTTAATCCTCCAGCTTTATAAGATATCGATGATATACTCGGAACTAAAATTGAATTTCCTTAATAAGAATTTGAAGACGTTCTTTGTACTGTTGATATGGAAGATGCCTGTTGATTCTGTTAAACCGCATCTTGTTTCCTTTCACTTTGCTGTTCAGCCAGAACATCTCGTAGTACTTGCGCTATATCTTCATGAATGGCGAGTCCTTTATCCTTCAATTCCCTGGTAGCAAGTTATGCTCCGGATTTGGATTGATGGTAATGTAGTATGCGTTCTGGCCAACTGTAAGTCATGTTCCAGAAGGGTTCTTTGATGAACATCGGAGTCATTAGACCAACGCCCAACTCTAAAAAGAGGACTTTCTTATTTTGATTTTCCGTAAGAAATTCACGATATTTTTTATGTTCGTCCCTAAATTTGGCTCCTTCCAAAAATACAAAGGAACGTACCCAAAGTTCCATAGGGCCGCCACACTCCTGGCATTTTGGAACCAAGCTTGATGGAATCCTTGTCCCTTCGATGTGGGCACACAGTTCCTTTGCTTGCTCCGCATAAGGATAAATTCCATCGTGACAGGGACCACTACACTGTAAATAGGTCCAGTTACCCTGAATGGCACTAACTTTTTCTTCCGGGAACTCTTGTAAAAATTGGGTATCTTGATTAGTCGTAAGAATATAATAGTTTTTACCTTTTAAAATTTGATTCAGATCCTTATAAGGCTGGCCGATGGGAACCTCCGCTACAAAATTAATTAAAGTAGCAAGATATGCCCACCGTTCTTCTTCTGTGCAGAATCGATAGTAAAAGCCTCCAAAGATACTGTCAATCCCATATTCTTTAGCAAATTCGTTAAAATACTTTCGGAAATTTGCATCATCTCGATACCAGTTATATCCAGCTGCCGCAGACATTCCAGCAGCACCGCCAACCACAATCGCATCAGCTTCTTCGATTTTCTGTAGTATTGTATCTATATTGTCTTGATATTGATGTGTAAACATACTTTATTTGTCCTCCTAACGATTTTTCTTCATGGTTGAAAAACATTCACTTATTTGCCACCTCATCTCCAAAAACAAATTTTTGAATCAGAGGTGTATATTTTACTTCAGGTTCAACCCCTCCTTTAATTGAATTTAAATGAATTATATAGCTTGTATATATCCGCGAACAAGTATGCACTTTTTTGACACATACTATCTTAAACGATAGTGAAATTATAAACTGACATCTAATCATTAGAACAAAAAAACCGCTCCTTTATAGAGCGGCATCCATTCAAACAATGCTTACTTCCACCAAGCATCAAATGGAGTTACGGGCAACTCCCGTTTATGCTTTGTAACTTCGAATCGGTTTTCAATATTCGCCTTAACTACAGGATCAACATCCTTACCTAGTAAATATTGATCTAGAACATTGTATTCAATGCCAAGTTCCGTCTCATCTCCTTGCAGAGGTTTGGTATCGAGCAAGTCAGCTGTCGGAATCTTAAGGTAAAGTTGTTCGGAAGCATTTAGCTCCTTCAAGAGTTCACGTCCCTGCCCTTTTGTGAGGCCGGTTAAAGGGAGGATGTCAGCTCCACCATCGCCGAATTTCGTAAAGAACCCAGTTACTGCTTCAGCTGCATGATCCGTACCAATGACCAAACATTGTTGCTCCCAGGCAATCGCGTATTGGGCAAGCATACGCATTCTGGCTTTAACATTCCCTTTGTGATAGTCAGCAAGGTCCTCACCCGTCGCGTTCGTATAGACTTTGACAAAAGCAGCAACGGGATCCTCGATATTTAAGACGAAGGTTTGGTCGGGCTTGATAAAATCCAGAGCTGCTTGAGCATCTTGTTCATCTTTTTGAGTTCCATATGGCAGACGAACGGCATAAAATTTGGCTTCATAACCTTCTGCCCTCAATTCTTCAGCCGCCAATTGCGACATCCGCCCGGTAAGCGTCGAGTCTTGACCACCGCTGATACCCAAAACAAAACCTTTTGCTCCTGCTTTCAAACAGTATGCTTTGAGAAAGTCGATCCGGTTTCGAATCTCCTTCTTAGCGTTGATCTCTGGTTTAACATTCAAAGTATAGATGATTTCCACTTGTTTGTTCATTGGAAATTCCCCCTTTTTATTGGTACAAATGTTTTGATTTAATGTATTCGTCCACAAGTGGACATTAGTGATCGGGTCGAAGGAAGAACCGAAAATTCCAATTTTCGCCACCGCATTTCCCCCTTTACTTGAATCTGAATGTATTATATAGTTGGTATAGATTCTCGAACAAGTATGCACTTTTTCGACACATACTATCTAGGAGGGTAGTATAAATATGAAACCATCTAAAAGTAATGACGCCGACAATCAAGAGCCTTTTTTTAACTACACCCTTTCCATTATCAATGGTAAATGGAAACTGCTAATCATTTACTATTTATCAAAAAATGGTGTGGTACGGTATAACGAACTTCAGCGAATGATAGGGAAAATAACCTATAAAACACTCAGTTCTACATTAAAGGAATTGGAGAATGATGGCTTAATCCATCGTAAGGAATATCCACAAATCCCTCCAAAGGTAGAATATAGCCTCGCTGAAAAAGGGCAAACCCTTTGGCCTATTATCCAAGAAATGTGCCAATGGGGAGAGATAAATAAAAAAAAATAAAAGAAAATACAGCTATTGTGATTTGAGTGACAAACTCGGACAATGAAAAAATCATCCTAAGCAAAAAAGGTATAATGCCTCAATATCATTGAGAATTATACCTTTTTTGCTATTTTTATGTTTTTATCCTCTTGTTCTTTTGTCATCTATTCTTATATTTAGATAGTTTTCTATACCGATAATTTACTTTATAGGTCTTCACTTTTCTTACCCTTTTGTATAGATTCTAGTTATATTATCAACAACCTCATAAAGCAGGTCGGAATAAGCTTTAAATAAGTGATTTCACCGGATTCAGTTGTTTAATCTCTTGTATGGATAAATGTATACTATAATTCCCATATACTAGAAGTTCATTAAGAAAAAGATTTAATTGATCTTGGGATTTAACTTTTATTTTTAAATGGTAACATCCTTCTCCTGATACCCTGTGAACTTCAAGTACATCATTTCGATCATGAACAAAACGTATAAACGATTCATGATTTGCTGTTTTCATATATATAATAACAAACGCTGTATAAGTAAGTCCTAATTTCATCTCGTCTACTAGTAGAGTGTAGGCTTTAATTACACCACTATCCTCAAGTTTTTTAATACGATTTCCTACTGCTTGTCCCGTCATATGAATTTGTTGACCTAGGTCTTTCCATTGAATACGTGATTTTTCGGATAGTAACCGAAGGATCTGAAAATCAATATTATCAAGTTCCATTTTAAATTCCTTTCACCATGAAATTCTTTAAGCTAAGAGTGTTTCATCAAAGTATCGATAGAAATTAAGATATTTAATATCATAATACTCGTAATAAAAAATTTCTAATGAGGTGGATAAAATGAGTACAGCTTTAATCATTGTCGATATACAAAACGACTATTTTCCAAATGGAATGATGGAGTTAAGCAATCCTGATAAAGCAGCCGCTAATGCTGCTAAAGTTCTTGATTGGTTTAGACAAAATAACAAAGATATTATTTTTCATGTTCAGCATTTCGCAAGTAATCCAGAGTTAGGCTTCTTTCTTCCCAATACAGTGGGAGCTGATATACATGAAACTGTTCAACCATTGGAACACGAAACCATTATTAGGAAAAATTTCCCTAACAGCTTTTTACAGACTGATTTAGAAAGCAAATTAAGAGCAAACGGTGTAACCAAAGTAGTGGTTGTAGGTATGATGACACATATGTGTATTGATGCAACCGTTAGAGCTGCAGTGGATCTCGGCTTTGAAACTACATTAATTGAAGATGCATGTGCGACAAGGGATTTATCTTACCAAGGTAAGATTGTACCAGCAGAACAGGTTCATTATGCATTTGTCAGCGCACTTCAAAGCATGTATTGCAATGTAATTTCAACCGAGGATTTCCTGAAGCGAAACTAACATTATGATGCTTATTATTTAAATCATAAAAGGGAGTTTGTTTAAAAACAAGCTCCCTTCTTGCTGTTGTAAAAACTTTTAATTAAACTTTTATACGTTAAATCTTTCAGTTTCCAGCTAACTTCCCATCACATAGTATCAAACCAGTACCAAAAACGATAGCAGTTTCTCACGTACATCTTCTTCCGTATAAAGCTGCTGACGTTGTAAATTGCTTTCTTCGACATAATCTCTATCTATAATCGTCAAACGACCCACTCCAGATCGTGTCATCATTTCTGCACTGCCGGATCCTAATGCGCCTGCTCCGATAATCAATACATGTTTATTTTGAACTCTTACTTGACCTCATAACCGATTGCAGGTAAAAGTGTTTGGCGTGAATAGCGTTCAAACATATTCTCACCCCCCGCTTACAGGCGAAATAAAAGCAATCTCATCCTGAGTATTATTAATTTCTTCATTTCCGGCAAATTCCTCATTTACAGCCACCATAGCTGAATCAAGTTTTAAAGCTGGATAGGTTTCTAAGAGTTTTGTTTTTACTTCAGAAATAGTTTTCCCGGACAGATCCATATAAACCGAATCTTTACCGACTACATCACGTAATTGGGCAAAAAACAAAATTTTATTCATGTTAATCCCTCTCTTCGTTTTTCCAATGGTATCCGCCACCATTACAAAGTGGTGTGGAATCGCCTTAAATCCAGAGGTTTATATTTTTATTTATGATTGAAGCCTCCCTTACTTGATTTGAAAGAATTATATAGTGGATGTGGATTCCCAAACAAGTATGCACTTCTTCGACACATACTATCCATAAAGATAGTGTGATGGTACAATAAATAAAATGAGCCTGTGGAAAAATTGATTTTTTCCACAGGCTCAAAATTTAGGATCATGATTTATTAGCTACTTTTCAGATCTTTTGTCTCTATTTCTTGGAAATCAACTTTATTCGCCTCCACAGTTTTGGGTATAAATATAGTTCCAACTAATGACATAAGCCCTGTCCCCATCAAGAAGAAAGCTGGAATTAAACTATTTCCCGTCCAAGACTCCAACGCTGTCATAATGAAAGGAGCTCCCCGCCAAAAATTGCCGCCGCTATATTTAAAGAAATTGCATAAGAAACGATTCGTACTTGACTTTGAAACATCATGGGGATGGTTGAGCAATAAACACCTGCAACGCAAGCTACAATTATGGTCAATATTACATAACTAACCAATGGTGCCAACTGACTTCCAGAATTCATGTAAATAAAAATAGGGAATGATGATAAAACACCAAATAAAGAAGACAAAAATAAGAGTAGCCTTTTACCAATACGGTCACTTAAAGCCCCAAAAGTAACAATGAGAATAATCATTAATATCATGCCAATTGTAGTTGCCTTGAATGAGTCAGATGTCGATAAGCCAACCTGGCTAGAGAAATATGAGGGAATAAATGTCATCACGGTATAATAACCACAATAGGCGTATGCCAAAATTAAAAAGGAAACTATCAATGGTTTTTTAGATGTTGAAAACACTTCTCGAAGAGGCTCCTTTGATAGACTGTTTTCATTTTTCATCTGGGTAAAAGCTGGTGAATCCTCAAGTTTTACTCTGATATATAATCCTGCCAATGCTAAAGGTAGTGACAAAAGAAACGGGATACGCCATCCCCAAGCTGACATATCGTCTTGGCCAAGCAGGAAGGTAAGCAAAGCTACAACCAATGATCCTATAAGATAACCAATTACTGTACCTGCTTCAAGAAAACTCGCAAAAAAACCTCGGCGAGATTTATCAGCAGATTCATTTACATAAACAGTAGCGCCTGCGTATTCTCCCCCTGCTGCTAAGCCCTGTCCAATCCGCAGAATGATTAACAGAATCGGCGCCATTAAACCTATGGAATTATAATTGGGAAGTAAACCAAGTGCAGCTCCTGAGAATGACATCAACAGAATAGTAATTAGCATGATCTGCTTTCGACCAAATCGATCCCCAATTGAACCAAAGATAATACCTCCTAGCGGTCTGACGATAAAGGAAATCGCAAAAATAGCAAAACCACTTAACAGAGCTGTCATCTTGTTGCTTTCTGGGAAAAATTGCGCTCCTATAATAGCAGCCATATAACTATAAACACCATATTCATACCACTCAATAATATTACCTAATGATGTAGCTGTTATGATCCTTTTCATATCAAATCCCCTTTTTGATAGATTATTTTAATCTGGTGATTAAAATGAATAAATAAAGAAGATAGTAAACTAATTGAAGTACACCTAAATAAAAACGCTTTCAATTGAATAATTCTTAATTCAAGTTTCGGTGTAAATAAACAAGCCTAAATTCCTTCTTTGGGTTGCACAATGAATCCTTACGAATTTTATTTTTTAGCTATCATCTAATTCCTAAGCCCATTTAAGTGGTAATTTAAATGATCACATTATCCTCGTTGATATACAGAATTCGTTGAATAATTGTTTTTTCCCTCTTTCATACCACTTTTAATCATTTCGGTTCCAGATAACTAGTTTCATTTCAGTCATTTCTTCAATTGCATATTTAATTCCCTCTCGACCAGTACCACTTTCTTTTACTCCACCATATGGCATATGATCTACACGGAAGGTAGGGATGTCATTAATCATTACACCGCCAACGTGTAACTTTTCTGCTGCATCTAGTGCATTCTTAATATTCTCAGTATATATCCCAGCTTGTAGACCATATCGTGAATCATTAACCAAATTAAACGCTTCATCAACTGACTTTATTTTATTGATTAACACAATTGGTGCAAATACTTCCTGACAAGATACTTTTAAGCTAGAATCTGCATCTAAAATGACCGAAGGATAAACAATATTACCCTCAGATGCTCCACCAATCGCGATCTTCGCTCCATTTGCTCTTGCTTCTTCAATCCAATCCATGGTTCTTTGGACATCCTTTGTTGAAATTAATACAGATATATCAGTTGTTGAATCAAGCGGATCACCTAATTTTAGATTTTTAGTTGCCTCCACGAATTTCTCAACAAATTTCTCATATACATCTTCATGTACATAAATACGTTGCAATGAAATACAGACCTGACCTTGGTTCGAAAATGCCCCCATTACACATCGGCTAATGATCTTATCGACTTCAACTCCTTTATCAACAATTACTGCTGCATTCGATCCTAACTCAAGGGTTACACGCTTTAATCCGGCCTTATTACGGATCCCAATACCTACAGCAGGACTTCCAGTAAAGGTAATCATAGCGACCCGTGAATCGGTTACGATATACTCGCCTACCTTTTTCCCCTCACCCGTCACAACATTAAGTGCTCCGGCAGGCAACCCTGCTTCTTGCAAGAGTTCAGCAAGGTATAGTGCGGATAAAGGTGTTTGGTCTGCTGGCTTTAGAACAATGGTGTTCCCCGCAGCAATTGCAGGGCCAATCTTATGTGCTACCAAGTTCATGGGGAAATTAAATGGTGTGATAGCTCCAATTACTCCAATTGGTTCCCGATAAGTATAGCCAACTCTTCTTTCACCACCAGGTGCAGCATCCATCGGTATTGTTTCACCGTGGATTCTCTTTGCTTCTTCTGCTGCGAATTTATAAGTTTGGACTGTACGAGCAACTTCAACCCTTGCCGTTTTTATTGGCTTGGCTGCTTCTAAAGCAATGATGCGAGCAGCTTCCTCTGACCTTTCTTCCAAAAGGTGAGATAACTTTTCGAGAATCGTTGCTCGCTGATGGGCTGGCATTTTGGCCATGACTTCCCGGGCACGATATGCTGATTCAATCGCCATATCGGTTTCTTCCACTGTTGCCAAAGGAATTTCTGCTATTACTTCCTGCTTATAGGGAGAAAGAAGCAATTTGTAGTTTTGGGATTCAACCCATTCGCCATTAATAAATAATCTTTTTCTCATATTTAACTCCTCTTTTTACAATTTTTATTTAAATTTGATCACTAGTGTCGTTTGGATAGTATCGAAATTTTCAGTCTATTTAGTGCAACACTAGTGCAATTTGAGAAACTTAATATATAGAAAAGCTATATAATAGTGAACATTTATGGATTCAAACAATGAGTTTAAAAGTTTGAGTTTAATAGACTTTTCATTAAGAGTCTTCCAAGGGCAAACTAAAGCTAGTTTTTTCGTGTTCGATTAAGACAATTTTTCCAACATACTTATTTAATATCCCTCCAATTTATAGGGTATACAGAATAGAAAAATTTAACTTCATTATCGGTGCCATAATTTACTTTTGCCCCTTCCCTAAGGAAGTATAGGTCACCTTCTTTAGCTTCAATTTTATTACCATCCTCGATTATAAACATGTCACCGAAAACTACATAAATAGCTTCATCATATTTCAGTTCCCAATCGAATCTAGCCTTTTTTAAATGCTTAAATCCGCAGCCAATTGTGCTCGATAACCCATTAAGATTTCTTGAGAAGATTGCGAGATCTCCGAGAGCACCGGGTACCTCCTCATATTTGGCTTCGCTTTCTTTTAATAGAGTTACAAATTTCCCCATATAAAATTCCCCCTTAGACTATTAGTTAGTTATTTCTATAGAAGTGATTTTTCCAGAATCTCTACTACATCTAAACTTTGCACTTTTTCTTCCACTTCTTTTGCTTTAATTCCATCCCCGATCATTGTTAAGCAATATGGACATCCAGTACTTATTGTGGTTGCGTTTGTTTCAAGAAGTTGCTCTGTTCTAGCAACATTGATGCGCGTTCCAGTATTTTCTTCCATCCACATAAGTCCACCACCAGCCCCACAACACATTGCATTCTCACGTTTTCGTTCGGTTTCTTTTAGTTTAACGCCAGGTATGGATTTTAATATTTCACGTGGGGCATCGTACACGTTGTTATAGCGCCCCAAATAGCAGGAATCGTGGTAGACAATCGATTCATCCACCTGATTTTTTGGCGTTAATTTTCCATCTTTAATTAATTTTGCTAACAATTCAGTATGATGATAAACCTCTGCCTCTAAACCAAATTCTGGATACTCGTTTTTTAGTGTATTATAGGCATGAGGATCAATCGTAACAATTTTCTTCACATCGTACTTTTTAAATGTCTCAATATTTGCAATTGCTAACTCTTGGAATAAAAACTCATTTCCAATCCTTCTTGGTGTATCCCCAGAGTTCTTTTCTTCATTACCAAGTATTGCTAGCTTCACTTCAGCTTGGTTCATCACCCGAGCAAAGGATTGGGCTATTTTTTGACTACGGTTATCATAAGAACCCATTGATCCAACAAAGAATAGGAAGTCAAATTCTTCTCCTGCTTTTTTTACCTCTTTAACGGTAGGAACAATTACATCCTCAAAGGTATTTCTCCAATTAGCCCGTTCCTTACGGTTCAATCCCCATGGATTTCCTTGTCGTTCAATATTTGTAATAGCACGCTGGGCATCTGGATTCATTTTTCCTTCTGTTAGAACAAGATATCGTCGCAAATCAATGATCTTATCTACATGCTCATTCATAACAGGACATTGATCCTCACAGTTGCGGCAAGTTGTACAAGCCCATATTTCCTCTTCTGTAATGACATCGCCAATCAAACTAACACTTTCGATTGATGCCGCTGACTCTTTTGCACCTGCGATTCTGCTTGCTAATGCTAATTGATTCCCTCTAGTATTATTAAAAGCAAAAGCGGGCATCCACGGTGATTTTGAGGTAACAGCGGCACCTTTTTCTGTTAAATGATCCCTTAATTTTAAAATTAAGTCCTTTGGCGAGAGCATTTTTCCTGTTCCTGATGCTGGACACATATTGGTACATCGTCCACACTCCACACAGGCATAAAGATCTAAAAGTTGTTTTTGGTTAAAATTTTCTATTTTGCCAACACCGAATGTTTCCTGTGAGTCATCTTCAAAATCAATTGTAGATAATTGGCCGACGTTACTTGTACGTCCTAACCAAACATTGGCAATACCTGCTATTAAATGAGCGTGCTTTCCTTGAGGAATATACACTAAAAATGCAAGTAAAAATAAAAGATGTCCCCACCAAAAGACAAAGAATAAGGCACCTGCAGCACTATGTGGCAGCCAGTTAAATACGATAGAAACGAATGAAGCAATAGGTTCTGCCCAACTAGGTTCATCTGCGAGCCAAATAATGTTCATCCCATTAGCCAATAATGTGCATAGCATTAGTCCAGTGAGAAAAAAATAGACAAGCCCTGCTTTAAATCCTCGTTTTAAACGAACTAGTTTTTCAATATAACGTCGGTAGAATCCCCATGCTGTTGCGAATAAAATCATTACAACAACAATTTCCTGAAATAAAGTGAAATATGAATAAATTGGACCAAGTGGAAGATGAGTTCCAGGGGCGAGTCCTTTCAAAATTAGATCAATGGCTCCGAATTGAACAAGCAGAAAGCCATAGAAATATATGACATGCATGGTTCCGCTTTTTTTATCCTTTAAGAGCTTTTTTTGCCCCAATACATTAATGAGAATGTCATCAACTCTATCTTTTGTGGTTTGATTAAATTCAGCTTTCTTCCCCAACTTGATATACAAATAGCGGGTTTTGACCAGTGTTACAAATAAGTAAAACGCATAGCCAGTAACGATTAGGAATAGAAGAATATTGAGTATTTGTAAATTATTCATCCTAACGCCCCTTCGATAAATTAATCTTTATTCCAATCCCATCTGCTTTTATAGTGGATTGGACCCTGTGAATCTAGCAAATCGCTGCACTTTTTAATTCTTCAATCAAAACAGGAACAACTTCAAACAAGTCACCTACGATTCCGTAGTCAGCAACACTAAAGATGTTAGCTTCCGGATCCTTATTGATTGCCACAATTACTTTCGCGTTAGACATTCCGGCAAGGTGCTGAATGGCTCCTGATATTCCACAAGCTATATACAGATCCGGTGTTACCACTTTACCCGTCTGCCCAATCTGCAAAGAATAGTCACAGTAGTCAGCATCACATGCCCCCCGAGAAGCCCCAACTGCACCGCCTAATAAATCCGCTAATTCCTGGAGCAGTTTAAATCCATCTTTCTTCTTGACACCGCGTCCTCCTGAAATAATAATTTTTGCTTCTGAAAGGTCGACCCCATTTGTCGCTTTACGAACAACCTCTTTAATAATTGTTCGTAAATCTTTAAGCACAACATCCATTACAGCTACATCCCCTGTACGAGCCACATCCTTTTCCAATGGTGCAATATTATTCGGGCGTATTGTTACCAATGTAATTCCATCTTTTACGATAAGCTTTTCAAAAGCCTTTCCGGAATAAATCGGACGGATGAATTGAACCACTTCTCCTTCTGTTTCAATTCTTACTACATCAGAGATTAAACCTGATTTCAGTTTTGCCGCAATCCTTGGTGAAACATCTTTTCCTAGCGCCGTATGTCCGAGTATGAATACTTCTGGCTTTTCAACCTCGATCACCTGAAGTAAAGCCTGCGAATAAACATCAGGGGTATTAGATTGTAACTGATTGTTTTCAACGATTATGACTCGGTCTGCTCCATAAAAAATCAGATCATTTGCTAGAATACTAACATTGGTGCCAAGAAGTACTCCGACAACTTCACCTCCGTCTGACATCTGCTTGGCAGCAGCTATAGCTTCAAAACTAACATTACGTAATTCACCTTCGCGAATTTCTCCAAAAACCAATATTTTTTTTCCCATTATTTGGCCCTCCGTTTTAAATGACTTTTGCTTCTTTTCTTAGTAAATTTAAAAGATCATTCACTTGCTGATTGATGTCCCCGTTTAGCACTTTCCCAGCTGCTTTTGCAGGAGGTAAAAAGATTCCTGCTGAGCTTACTTTCGCTTTAACATCCTCCTCATCTAGATCTAAATCATGCAAATCCAATATTTCCAACTGTTTTTTCTTCGCCTTCATGATTCCAGGTAATGAGGGGTAACGTGGCTCATTCAACCCCTGCTGACATGTAACAAGTAATGGAAGTGATACCTCGACAACTTCCAAATCGCCTTCAATATCTCGCTCAACTGTCACTTTGCTTCCATCTACAGTAAGCTTAGTAATAGCGGTTACAGCTAAAATACCAAGTTCTTCAGCAAGACGCGGTCCGACCTGCCCGCTACCGCCATCAACTGTTACATTTCCGGCAAGGATTATATCAACCTGTTTATCTTTAAAATAAGAAGCCAAGATCGCAGCCGTAGAGAATTGGTCATGATTCTCCAAATCCTCATCATTGATTAACACTGCTTTGTCAGCACCCATAGCCAGAGCAGTTCGGAGTACATTTTCAGCCTCTTCCTCCCCTACGGTCACAACCGTCACTTCTCCTCCATGATCTTCTTTTAATTTCAGAGCCTCTTCAACCGCATATTCATCATAAGGGTTGATGATAAAAGTGGCACCGTCCTCACTAACTCGGCCATCCTGAATACTGAGTGTTTCTTCCGTATCAAATGTTCGCTTTAAGCATACAAATATATTCATTTATTACTCCTCCTAAACATTTACCTTTACTTGTGTAATTCCTAAATTAAGGGCTGCTATCATACCTTCATAAGTTGCCTCTTCAATAGTACGAGGAGCAAGGCAATCTCCAATCTGCTTGACTTCAGGAGCTAAGTCCTTTAATTGCTCAAACAACTCAGTATTGGGAACACGCCCTAACGATAAAACGACAGAATCCCATTCTTCCACCAATTCTTTTTCGGATGAGAATAAGTTTCGAATAACCAGCTGTTCATTCTGAATCCCCCAAAGTCATAATGAGGGCGTAGATCTACTTTCAGATTGTATAACTTCTTCAAGTACTCATTCCGTAAATACTGATGAATCGCTTCACCAATATAAAGTCTTGAAGACAATAAAGTTACCATATGACCTTTTTCCCTCAAGAATACAGCGGCTTCCATACCAGCCCAGTCCCCTGCAAAATCAAACACAAACACCCAGTGCCCCACTTTTCTAGGCGTACTACTGAACAATTCATCGACTGCCATCACTCGAGGATCATTAACCCCCTCTACATGAGGCAAGTATGGTCTTGAACCCACAGCACAAATGATGGCATCTGGCTTAAGTTCCGATACATCCTCCCTGCTTACCTTCTTTCCTAACCGAATATTAATCTTACTTTTTGCTAACTTACGAGTATAATTATCTAGCATTGTTTCTGCTACTTCTTGACGCATTGGAGCACGGCGCATTGTTCGAAGCAATCCCCCGATGTCTTCACCTTGATCAATTAAGGTCACTTCGTGCCCTTGTTGATCCGCAGTAATAGCAGCCTGCAGTCCCGCTGGCCCTGCTCCAATTACCACAACATGCTGTTTTCCCCTTGAAAGAGCAATTAACGATTCAATATTGTTCTCTCGGCCAGCAACAGGATTTTGCACACATCCAATTTTTAGACCCTTATGATAATGACCAATACAGGCTTGCACGCATCCTAAGCAAGCATCAATTGACTGGAGATTACCATTTCTTGCTTTATTTGGCATTTCGGGATCTACAATTAAGGCCCGAGTCATCCCAACAACATCTGCTTTTCCAGAACCAATAATCTGATCAGCTACAACAGGATCGATGATTCTTGTTCCCACAAAAACTGGAACTGCCCCTGCCATTCTAATCTTAAAAGCATGAGGTGCATTATACGCATGTTTCATTGGAGAAGCTGGTGCAATATGTGTTGAACCCGCATAAGTACTTGAATCCCCTGAAGTAACATCAATAAAATCAACTCGAACTCTTTCTGTTAAATATTCAACGATTCTTATTGCATCTGATATTTTGGTTCCATCCATTGTCATTTCGTCCGCACTAATTCGAATACCTACTGTAAAATCTTCACCTACGTACTTCCAAATTCGCTCCAAAATTTCCAGCGTAAAACGCATTCGGTTTTCAAACGAACCCCCATATTGATCATTTCTATGGTTAGTATGACTTGACCAAAATTGGGCGGGTAAATACCCATGTGAGCATGCTACTTCAACTCCGTCAATACCTGCTTCTTTAGCAATTTTGGCGGAAATAGCAAACCCTTCGATCACCTCTTCAATATCAGCAAGACTCATTGGTCTGGGCATTGCACCAAATCTTAAACTGGGTTCAGCAGATGGAGCCCATGCCGCATTACGATAATCTTTTGCTATTACTTCTCTTCCTCCATGAAATAATTGAGCAAAAACCTTAGTACCATATTGATGTAGTTGTTCTGCTATTTCCGAATAAGCAGGCTTCACCTTCTCATCATATCCAGCAATCGTAAGACCAGTTAACATCCCAGAAGTATGAACAGCAGCTGCTTCTAAAATGATTAAACCAGCTCCACCTTTAGCACGAGCTACATGATAAGCTGTCATGTCAGAAGTAGGTATACCGTCTATAACATGGTTGGTTTGATGTGCGGTACTTAAAATCCTGTTATTTAATTCAGTAGTTCCAATCGTTACTTTTTCAAATAAGTGTTTAAATTGTCCCAAAGTTCTCTCACCTCTAATAGAAAATTTAAAGTTTACAATTAAACATGCAATTACCATGCCAATGTTTTAAAATTAGTTGGTAATTTGTTCTTAAAACTCTGTTATTTATTCAGTAGTTCCAATCGTTACTTTTTCAAATTAGTGTTTAAATGACCACATAGTTCTCTCACTCCAATAAGAAAAAAATAAGTACACAATTAAATATGCAATTACCGTGCCAACTTTTTGAATTAAAAATGGAAGAAAGGATATAACCATATAAAAACTGGTGATTTAGGGGGAAATAATTAAAAATATTCAATAGATTCTGAATAAAAAGCCAGGGTTAAAATCATCATTTTTATCTAAAAACGAACCCTTTTCGCATCAGCAATATGCAATAGAGGTTCAAAAAGCACAAAACATGTTAACTCTAAGCTGATCAAGGTTGATAAATTACCATTCTTCAAAGGTGTTCAACAATTTTACTATTAACAAGCTCCGATTTTAGGTGTTGCAAATTGTATTCAACTCAAAAAACAAACAACCTCAGATCTATCTTTAAGATTTGAATTGCATACACGCAATTATCCAACTAACTATTTAATGGTAAAGAAAATCAATAGACTTAATGTTTCGTTCATAAATACCTATTGGTTCACCGTTCAAAGATATTCAATAATTATATAAAGCTTTCAAAAAACGAACCGTAAATGCATCAAGAAATGCATTTACGGTTCGTTTTTATTATTTATTTGTGCTAATATTCTAAAAATTATGTATAATAAAAACAATATAAGAAAAGTTTATCCTGGTGCAGAAATCAAAACTTTATTAATCGATAACGTTTATGTATTGAATAAAATAATCGGAGGGACACTTATGAAATTAGAAGAAAGAAAAAAAGCTTTAACTGTATTTTCTGATATAAGTTTAAAAGAATTAAAACAATTATTAGCACTTGAGTCCTTCCCCATTCTTGTTGTAAATAACTCATTGAAAGTAATAGGGATTTTGGATGAAGCACGTTTTTTGAATTACCTTTCTGCGGAAGGCTATGAACAGCCACTCAGTACATACCTAGACTACAGTTTTTGCATGGTAAGTACTATTTTAGATTTGAGTGTGGAGGAAATTGACAGGTACAATTATTTTATTGTAAAAAACAATGAACAACATATATGTTATAAAGCATTGGAAGTAAAGAACATTCAATATCAGCATGAATTAAGTAGATTATTAAACGTGAATGAATCACTACGGGACGAACTGGACTTATTAATGAAAAAGAAAAAGGAGTTAATAGAAATTATTAACTCTTCTTATGATGAAATCTATGTAACAGATGCAAATGGAAACACTCTATTTGTAAGTGAAGCATGCAAACGCTTTACAGGCCTTCCTCCGGAAGCTTTTCTTAATAAAAACATTAAGGACCTAGAGGACAAAGGGCTCATTGTTAACTCTGTTACTTTAAAGACGATAAAAACTAAAACAGTACAATATGCTGAGCAAGTTTATCCTAATGGCAAAACTGTTTTTACAACAGCAAAACCTATTTTTGATGAAGAAGGTAAACTTTATCGTATCATATCTAATTCTCGGGATATTTCAGAACTGGTCCAAATGAGAAATAAACTAACTCAAGCCGATTCCATGATAAATCAACAAATATACGATGATAATATTTCTAAAAAGACAATATTTTACAACAGAATTATTACACAATCGAAAAAAATGATCACTGTTATAGAATTGGCAAAGAGAGTTGCCCCTATAGATTCTTCTATATTTATTCACGGGGAGTCAGGAGTAGGTAAAGGAGTCTTAGCAAAGGTCATTCACGAATTAAGCCCTAGAAAAAATAAAAACTTTATTAAAGTTAATTGTGGAGCCATTCCTCCAAATTTAATAGAATCTGAATTATTTGGGTATGAGGCAGGAGCATTTACAGGCGCGAACAAAAATGGGAAAGCTGGACTTGTTGAAATGGCTAATGGCGGTACTTTATTTCTTGATGAAATTGGCGAAATGCCTTTAGATGTCCAAGTAAAAATATTACATTTAGTTCAAGAAAAAACTTTCACAAGGGTTGGTGGTACAAAGGAAAAACAAGTGGATATTCGTATCATTTCCGCAACGAATAGAAATTTGCAAGAGATGATCGAAAATAAAACATTCCGTCAGGATTTATACTATCGCTTACATGTTGTTCCTATTCGTATCCCGCCACTTAGGAGAGAAAAAAAGATATTTTATTATTAATTGAACACTTTCTAAATAAGTTTAATAAAAAATATTCACAAGCAGTAGCATTTGATGAAGGCTCTAAACTTTTTCTTCAACTTCATGAGTGGCAAGGAAATATCAGGGAACTAGAAAATTTAATTGAACAAATTGTCGTTACTTCTGATAAACCTGTTATTACAATGGAAGATTTACCTTTCGAATTTAACAGAGATGGCAAACAGCCTTTAGTCAAAGTATCAGGTATTATCCCAATAAAAAAGGCAATAGAGGAAACAGAAAAACAAATACTCTCCTATGCTATGGCAGAGTATAAGACAACAAGAAAAATAGCAAAAGCACTTGATGTAAATCAAACAACGATCATGCGTAAACTTCAGAAATATAAATTACAACATTCTGATTAAACGAAGTTTAGCTTCTTAATAAGTTTTCTTTGATTGATGGACTTTACGGTTGCGTAAAAAAATAAAGGCCTAATTTTTCAGCATTAAATTGAGAAATTAGGCCTTTCCGTTGTCATAAAGATAGGATAATATGGCCCGATAATTGAATAAGTGAATAATTTTATAAACATGAAAAAATGGCACCCTCGTTTGAGTGCCATTTAAAAGTTTGAAAGAATCGTAATTTCGATTGCCCTTGACCCATCAGGCAGCTCCCAATAAACCGTGTTCTCACCGCTGCTTGCGGTTCCTCCACACCACTCACATTTAATCTCCAACACGAATCACCTACTCATTTTTAGATGGTTTGGATTCCTCAATATTGATTGTTTATTCCTGTGCTTTAAATTTCTTTTCCTATAATTGGTCCCGTTTTTCACGTTTATCCTTTAGCGAAGAATGCTGCGGGTCTTGCTGGTACTTTTGTCTTCTATCCAAGCGCTTAAGATTTTCCGGAACGAGGTTGAATTTACTATCATTAATGACGGCGGATATTCCAACATTGGATTGGTACTTTTCATAATCAGGATATACGCCTATAAAGTAGCCTTCCGCTGTGCCTGGTTTATAGTTCTGCGGTTCTGGGTAGGATGTGATCACGCCCTCAAAATTCCTCAACACTACTTTATCTGCACTTTGAGAAATCAAATAAATCGGTTGCAGAGCAATTTTCCCTCCCCCACCAGGAGCATCGAAAACGAAGGTAGGGACTGCGTTTTTTATTGCAAGTATGAACAATATTTCAATAAAGCTTTATTTAAACAACTCTCTTGACTTTTTTACCCTTTTAAAAAAACAGCATACTTATGGAAACATGGCTGCTTATATGCTGTAAATATTTATTTCTTGTTAAAAAAATGTCCTAGTTAAAGAAGAAAGTCACCTGTTTTCGGCAGCCTTTCTTTAATAAACTAATATAAGATGTCATTTTCAAACCAACTACTACTGTTAAGATTATTCCTATGAATCAAATTCGTTTCAAATCTTTAGGTTCTCCATAAAACAACATCCCAATAATTACTCCTCCCACAGTTCCAATTCCTGTCCATACTGCATATGGCATTCCCATAGGGAGAGTTCTCATAGCTAAATTCAGAAAACCAAAACTCCATATAAATCCGATAAACAAAACAATATACCATTGTAGGTTTTTATCTCTAACAACTTTATTCATACCTGTTACTTTGACCACTTCAAAAGCTCCCGCAAATATAACCAAGCCGTTTAAACCGCACCTTCTTTCTCGTTCGATTCAATTGTGAACATTTTCAATCCAATTACATTAGATAGGAGCAAGAGAATAAACAATATTTTTGTCCACCGGAAAGGTTCACCAAAAAACATTGAGCGTGGATTTAGTGTATTCTTGACGGATTTTTCCCACACACTTCAAATCATGAAAGATACCCAAGATGGGAGTATAAATTATCTAAAAAAACCCTTTCTCTACCATTACAATTAATGAGACCAATACAAAAAAGATTAATAAAAAGACAACATCAATGATGGATAGCTTAAATTTGTATTCACATAGTTCATCTGTATTTAATTTTTCAACGTATCCCTCAATTTTATCCAATTTATCAAAAGAATTTACAATCAAGGATACTATAATTTGAGATATTCCTTTTATATTAATGTTATACTTCCATTTGTCTTTCCTTACTAAAGGACGCATACGCTCTCTATAACTCTTTTTAACTTCCGATCCTATCTCCGCCAGTTCTTGCATAACGCACATCACAATTTTTATATAGTCCGATATGGGAACACCAAGGAATTTTAACGGAGTCAAGAGTTTATCAAAAAGTCCAAGCATCGTTTTCATATCAGTTGTATTAAAATAAAGAATACTCAAATACCATATCATTAACAATTGGTAAAGTCTTAGAAAAATTTCAACATAGTCTTGTTGAAAAGAAAATATATCATTTTTGAAAATCGCATACAAAAGGGTATTCATTCCAATTCCAAAAAGATAAGGAAAAAGAAAGACAAAACAATAGGATATCAAACTCTTGAGTAACATTCGTGTATTTATTCTCGAAATAAAGGTGACAATCAATAAATAAACGGATAAAAGGAAAAAGCTCATGGGTTTTGCTATTAAAAAAACTATCCCCCAAATATGATAGCTTCTACAAACTTAATAAGTCCATCAATATCTGTGTACTTTGTTCTTAGTAAGGTAGTTGGATGAATCTGCATCACTTTATTTTCCATAGCCCAAAATATCCTTTCCACTTAATTGCCAACAGTGAAAACCCCTTTTTTCCTTACTTCGTTTATGGTTAATTCCCCGATTTTACCTGTAATGAATCCAGTAACAATTGAAGAAATGAGAAGAATAGGAAGATAGTACATAATGATACCTTGTCCCAAGATGATAGACGCCACCACTATCTGGACCGTACTATGAACAATAGCTCCAGGTCATACTAATCCCTTTCAAGCTAAAGAATCTCGATGCTTTCTTATAAAAGCACCACATTACTAGTGCACTTAAGATACCACCACTTAAACTAAAGGCTAACATTACGACACCTCTGGTAAAGATTGCGACTACTAAGCAACGTACTATGACAATAAAAAGGACATCCTTCAATCCGAGGAAAGCTATCCCAATCATTGTAATAATGTTCCCAAGTCCCAACTTTACTCCAGGGACAGGCAAGGGAATGGGGATAAATGATTCCAAAAAAGAGATTAAAATCCCATTGGTTACTAATATAATGATGATGGCATTTTTTTTATTATTGTTCATATAAAATTACCTCATATCCAAAAGTTGATCATTTTTCTTCCCCTTCAATCATGACCACAATCTCCGATGGCATGCAAATAGCATTATCCCCCTGCTCCATTAGCCATCCGGCATGAACACATATTTTATCAGGACAGTCTGCATCTAAAACTCGTATTTTCCCCTTTTCAGCAACCAGGGTTAGTTCATAGCCTTTGTTCTTTACTGTAATTGTTTCGGAAGCTTTTACTTTATTAAGGTCAATCTTCTGAATAACCTCTCCATTGCTAGTAATGTCTGCTATAAGGCGATTGGTTTGTTTGCCTTCATTGTGAAAATCCATCCAAAATAGTGATATTAAAACCGAGATTACCACTAAAAAAACTAATAAAATATCACCAGGTTTCATTTTGAACATTACTTTCATTATTTGGGAGTTCCTCTCTTCATCACTGTATTATTTATTTAATTTACATAATAAATTGGCAAGGGATAGGAATTTTCCTTGCCAATTTATCTATCGTGCAATTACTCTACAATAACTGTTTCCAATTAAAATATTTGGGCAAATCTTACTTTTGCTTTAGATATACTGCAGCATGTTTGGCGGCGAAGCGTCCAGAATTTACAGCCCAACCTTGTTGAGAACCTGGAACTACACTAACATCATATGTTTCCCCATTACATCCACCTGCATCACCGCCGCCGGCATAGAGCCCCGGGATGACTTTGCCTTTTTTATCTAATACCTGTGCATCCGTTGTAACGTCCAATCCATCAGTGGTAGCGAAGTAACCAGTTTGATATTTAAAGGCATAATAAGGACCATTTTCAACCGGTAATAAATATTCTGCGTTTTTCCCAAACTGTAAATCTACCCCTGTTTTACTGTAACCATTATATTGGTCCACAGTGGCTTTTAATTGAGTTTTATTCACGTTGATTTTATCTGATAATTCATCAAGAGAATCTGCGATAAAGATGCGTCCCTTTTTATTTCTCATCACTTTATCCAATTCTTCGTAAAAGTTAGGCATTTCTCCAATCCAATCTGGAAATCCTTCATTCACATAATGGTCTAAAGTATCTTTCGAAACAATCTGATATATAGCTCTTTGTTGCTTTAGGATGTTTCCGTTTGTTCCCCAATCAATCAATGAAAGGGACTCATCTGCGAAACGTTTGCCATCCTGATTTACTCGCAAAGCAGGCACCCATCCGAATGAATTGACAGCTCCATAAATATCTAATCCCTTCATATATGCACCAAAGACCATAAGAGACCCTTTGAGTCTAGTATCAGACGCTCCAACTTTTAAAGCCATATTGATACCATCTCCAGGTTCTTCCTGGAACACCAGCATCTACAACTTGTTCTGGATCAACTTTTGCATATTTTTCTACCATATCAGGATTGCCAGCATATCCGCCTGTAGCTAGGATGACGACAGGCGCTTTGATTGTTAAGTTACTACCGTCACTTTTTTGAGCTTTAATACCAGCAACCTTACCATCCTTCATAATTAGTTCTTTTCCACGAGTTTCTAGCAAAATTTTAACACCCATTTTTTTTGCATTATCTGATAGAGTATGGGTAACGTTTTTTCCAAGCCCTTCATAAAAATGCCACGTATTATATTTATTAGCTCCATTTGCCATTATCCCTTCAAATTTTACCCCTAAGGATTCTAACCAATTTCCAGTTTCTGCAGAGCTTTCATAATATTTCTGCAAAATCTCAGGATTATTTGCCCAATGATGAAAAGACTCCGCATCATTAAAAATATCTTTTACATTATATTGGTATCCTGCTTTTACAGCAAAGTTAGTATTTATACCACCATACCCTTCAGCTACATTAGTGGTACCACCAATTGTGCCATTTTTCTCAAGTAAAATAACATTTAAACCAAGTTGTTTCGCTTGGACTGATGCTGACAATCCTGTTGCACCGGAACCCACCACTACTACATCTGTACTCAGTGTTTTATTTTTAAAAGCAGTACTGGATTTTTCATCATTAGTTATCCCAGAACACCCCTGTAATAACAAGGACAAAATCAAAATAATTAATGTTATCATCGTAAACAATTTATTCCTTACAAACCTTCTATTCATATGATCAATCCTTTTGCAAGATTTAGCGGTTAGACAACTTTTCTCTCAATTTGACTATCTATAACTACTACGGTTTTTTAAAGTATTCAGGAAGATTTTCCATCCATAAAAGTGAACTTTCATGACAGTTCGAACAATATACTTTTGAAGGTTCATGCATTTTATGGCAGCTACTACATTCAAGTTTCCCCAAATGTGATTGATGGGGATTAGAACCATCGAAATTTGTCTTGCTCTTAACTTCATTCATTTTATGGCATTTCAAACACATATCATCCGAAAATTTTCTAGTTTTCATTGGAGTCTCGTAATCTCCTGTTACATATTTCACACCTTCTGAAGCCTTTTTAACGAGAGTACTTTCATGACAATCGTGGCATACTACCTTATCCTTAGCCTTTGCATGGGAATTAGCTAGCAAATCACTATTTTTATAGGAATCGTACATAGGCTGCATATTGTGACAGCTCGTACAAAATGATGGCTTATCGCTAGCCTTTAATACTCCTTTTGCACCTACCATTCCGCCAATCCCTAAAAAAACAAATGTAATCAGCATGATAAAAATTATTTTTTTATTAGACAGTTTACTTAAAAGCTTAACTTTAGTGTTTTTACTGGTTTTTGTATGTTCTTTTTCCATTGTCTACTCCTAATCATTTTTAATATTGCTTAATCACTTCGGAAGATCCCAATAATTCATAACTGCATTCACAATTAATTCATTTAAAGTTTAAATTGGTTTTCTTTAATTACGCGTAATTATAAATTTTTTACACACCCCTTAATGAATGAGTATATGGTATTTTGTAAAGCTCTAATATTGTCCGAAAGCATAGTTTCACTCGATTTATACCACTTTAGTGGTATTCATTTTTAAAATGATATTTATATAATGTTTATATGAAATTTATTTAATCTGAAGGTATAGTAGAGAATATAAAGCATGCCTTACAAGTAGAATGCGGAAAAATAAGGTGTGGTTAATGGTGATTAGAGGTTATTGATACTAGATAACTGGTTCAGAAAATCGTATGGCATATTTCAAAAATTGGGCAAATATTAATTTCTTTTTAACTAGATTAAGAGGGTAAAATATAGCTTAGTGTATAGAATGACATACAAGAGTACTTGATTAAGAAGGAAGGTGATTTATTTGTTGACACTTTCGGATAAAGAATGGTTAATTATTTCAGATATTATTCTCAACATTAATTCTACCAACGATGAAGAAATGAGAATGTCATTTTTAAAGAAACTTGAGGGCGCAGTTCCTTTTGACATTGCAACATTTTTCATTGGGAGTAATGCAGAAAATCAAAAAACGCTTATTACCCCTATTGTTTATAAGCATCCTTATGAAAGAATAAGTAATCCTAATGATCTATTTTCTGAATATGAAAATATCCAAAAGGGTGATTATGGTAACTGGGCGTATTGGCTCCCAAACTCGACTGTTTTTCGGGATACAGATATCCTATCCGATTCTATTCGTAAAAACACTGATATTTACAAAAAAATTTATAGCCCTGTAGGTATGCATTATGGTTGTGTACTTAATATTGTGTACGATAACATTTTACTAGGAGTAGTTTGTTTATATAGAGAAAAGGGAAGTTCAGATTTCTCAGATAGAGATGTTTTTATATTAAACTATATTAAACCTCATTTAACACATCGCATGTATCAACTGCACCCCCAAGGAAAAAACCAAATTAACCTTAAAGGTACAATTTTTAAAGAGTACAATCTGACTCAAAGGGAATTTGAAATTATCATTCTTATTTGCAAGGGATACAGTAACAAAGAAATTAGTGAAAATTTGTTTATTTGTGAGGATACAGTAAAAAAACACCTGCAGCACATATATAAAAAAATAAATATCAATTGTCGCTCAAAACTAATTAGAATATTCACTGAGAAAAATTATAAGTTAAGTACATTTAATTATTTTTAATAAAATAATTCATGCAGAACTTTTTACTTGTTTGCAGTATATTCCAAAAAAAAAAGCACCCATCTCGGAGTGCTAAAACTTGTAACCTAAGAAGAGAAATCAAAATAGTTTCTCTTCAACAATCTAGGAAATTCCTTAAGCTCCTTAAAACTTATTGAGTTTCCTATTTTCCTTGTATCTACTAAAAACAATTGATCTTCAATTTCTTTTATGATGTCGTCGAGCTGGTACACCATGTCACATTCTTGGCAGATAATCGCCGGTGTCAATGTAATTTCAATCGCCCTTGAACCATCAGGCAGCTCCAGTAAACCGTGTTCTCGCCGCTGCTTGCGTTTCCTCCACACCACTCACATTTAATCGCCATCCCGAATCACCTTTTCATTTACCGTTATTTCATTTTTTTCATCTTTACTATTGACTGATTTTTGCTGAGCTTTAAATTTCTTTTCTTTTAATTCGTCCCGTTTTTCACGTTTATCCTTTAGGGAAGAATGCTGCGGGTCTTGCTGGTACTTTTGCCTTCTATCAAGGCGATGAAGATCTTCCAGGAATGAGGTTGAATTTACCGTCATTCATGATAGCGGATATTCCAACATTGGATTTGTACTTTTCATAATCCGGATATACACCTTTAAAGTAGACTTCTGCTGTGCCTGGGATATAGTTTTGTGGTTCTGGATAGGATGTGATCACACCCTCAAAATTCCTCAACACTACTTTATCTGCACTTTGAGAAATCAAATAATTCGGTTGCAGAGCAATTTTCCCGCCCCCACCAGGAGCGTCACAAACGAAGGTAGGGACTGCGTTTTTTATTGTAAGTACTTTTAAATAACCAAAAAACTGCAAAACAAGAAGATAATTATCTTGATTTGCAGCTTTAATTAGACATAATGACTATTTGTCCTGTTTTGGTTATTGACTATTTACAAAATGTTTCCCGTACTCCACATGTTCACCAGAACTAGACGTTTTCAAAAAACCTCCACTAATTTAATGTATGTGTGCCCGATGACGATCCTGTTCATGTAAGAAATATCCTAAAACTACCTCAACCACACCGACTACTAAGAATGTTATTTGTAGCCCACTACTAATCCAACCAAACCAGTATACTTCTGCAGAAATCCAAATAATCATTGCTACTCCTAAAAAGATGGTGGCAATTCCATTATTATGGTGTTTTTTTAATACTAAAAAAGTGCCTATCAGACTACCGACCCCATTGACGGCAAATAACAGGATTCCTGGAATCATAAAGTTAACGAATGGTGTATTCTTTAATAGATCCGTGTTCACCCCCACCCATCTTCCGTCTGGTTCTATTACAAACAAAAGTCCAACAATTACTCCACTGATCCCAATAAAAGATAACAAACCACCTGTGGCATAAGACAACAGTTTCGATTTGTTCACTTTCTTCATCTTCTTTCTTTATAAATATTACAACCAATTTTACTTTAGTGCATTTGTATAATCTGTATTTTTAGCCCACACAAGAGTCTCTGCTTCTTCAAAATCCTAAAAGGAAACCACTCCTTAGACAATAAGAAAAGCTTGCCCTCCTTTTTTAAGGCTAAATGAGAATTAGATACCAGGTAGCCTTAAAAGTTAAGAAGTGACAAGCTGCACTCTCGTTTTTTAATGTATACTTTTCTTTGCTATTTATTATATTAAATTATCACTAAATACTATAAACATTAACTTGTTATATAAAATGAATAATTTGTTCATCTCTAATTACTTATTTTAAACCTATTTTGGTAACGACAACATAGTTGGAATGGTGTGGCAGATAAAATGATGTAGTAGTGTTTTATCTAATTCTTGCATTGCATAAGAAATAGTCTTTCTATTCAACAATCGCTCCCGTTTGTTTAGTAAGACACCTTAAAAAATATGTATAAATATTACATTAATGAAGGAATGACAGTGTTATATGGAGTTTAAATCCATTTCAGAAATAATTATATCTTCAATATTTCTCTTGATATCCCGTAAGTTATCGTATTCTACTAAATCTATTAGTTTATTTTTTAAATTATCTTTATCAAAACTAATTCTAAATTCATCTTCCAAGTTTTGAACTAATTTAGAACTATATGATTGGATAAAATGTAATTTTTCATCTACAATTAATGGTGTAAAAAAATATTTCATATCAAATCTTGAATGTAGTGGTTCTGGTATATGTGTGTGATAATTATCCGTATTAAGATTTGATGTGAATACTATTATATAACCGTCCAGATCATGTACGTGTCCTTCTCTATCTGTAAATTGACCATCTTCTAACAACTCATAGAAGAAATTGAACACTTTTTCATCAGCCTTTTCAAATTCATCGATCAGTATAACTTTGGATCCTGATTCATTAATTTTATTAACCAATTCTCCTCCCTTTTCACTTCCAACATAACCTAATGGAGACCCGATAAGGCTGTTCAAAACGCCTTCACTTGAGTAATTACCAAAATTAAGTTTAATCTGCTCTTCAGTTGGATACATAATCTGAGAAAGTAATCTAGCAAATTCTGTTTTACCAATACCTGATTTTCCACATATGAATATAGACATAATTTTGCGTCGTCCTATCCTATTTAATAATTTGAACTTTAGCAAATTAGACTTAAATGCATGTTTAAAATCATTGTGTCCTTGTAATTGCTTACTTAGAGTGCTAGTTATTAAATCAATATCTTCAGATAAGCTTATTTTATGATCAGTTGGTTCACTTGTTATGCATGTATCGATAACTTTTTCATCAAATATTTTCTGTTCTTTGAAGATAAATGGGAATATTTCATTCATAGTATTTACAGATTTATCATGGATCAGGTACCTAATATTTTCATTCCCCATTAAATTATTAAAAATCAATTCATATATAAAGACTTGATCCTTCCTGTATCTAAGATACTCAACTAAAGTCGTTAGATCAATTAAGTAGTGAATATCTTCTTTTATTTTCTCAAAATTAAAATTAGCATTAAGACCATTAAAGTCTTTAACAAGCTGAGAGAAATTAAATATGTTCATCTCACTGTTACAGTTATAAATATCACTAATGTTTTCATATATGAGAATTTCATTTGTATTCGAATTAATTGAAATGATTTCTTTAGACTCTTGATCTTTCGTTTCGTTTCCTTCGTCTTCTACTTGACAATAATGAATACTTTCTTTAGAAAATAAAAATGGATATGTGTCCATAAATTTTTGCTCTTCAGTTTTAGCTAAAGAGAATATAACATGTTCAATTTGATTATGCATTTCAATGATATATTCTTCCAATACACCAAGGTGCCATCTATTGTTACACGTATCAAAGAAAAAAGTCGTTAAATCAATTACATGCTGTGAAATATCTAATCTGTATATTTCACTCACCTGACCACATTCTCTTACTATTGAAGTTAAAGTAACAAAATCAAAATCTACTAATTCGTCTTTTAATGTATCTATGTACTTACTATCATAAATGTATAGAAGTTTATCCACTTAATTCACCACCTTTGATGTTGATTTCTTGAATTATGGCTATTAAGTCAATTAAATGATACTTCCCATCAAGTTTATGATACTCGATTTTAAACTCATGTTCTTTCCCCGAATTTGGTTGAACACTCAGTAATAAACCGCCATTTATATTATTATTTCGTTGTAACTCAGTCTTGTATGACTCTGAAAATAACTCTAGAAACTTCGATGAAATGCTTTCTATCTTGGAAAAGTCTATTTCTCCTCTATATATACCAATGATGCTAAGCTTCCCTAATTGCAAATCATTATGAGAGTAGCTATTTTCAAAATATTCCTTAGATTTATAAGGAATTCTAATCAAATAGTTATTTTTTTTGTGTTTAAATGTGTAATCTATAGAAAAATCATCTAACATTTCTTCCATCATTTTAGAGATGTTTAACTCGAAATCATCATCTTTCGATAGCTGTTTCATTCCCCCATCTTTCAAAACATTTAATACCATTACAGTATCATCAGTATTTCGTTGTTCTAATTCAATATTTTTAAATAGTACGATGTTTCCTAGTTTCTGGATATTTGTAACATTATTTTCGATAGATGAATATATCTTTCTCAGCATAATTGATTTAGTTGTCTTCACTTCAAAACTTTCATAAACACTTTTCTTGTTATTATTTTCTATATATCGATTTATTGAAGTTCCTCCAACACCAGACTTATTGACATTCATTGATACTTGAGACTTTAGTATTTCTTGAGAACTTTGGTCTCTCTCAATAGTTTTCATAATTTTATTATCAATTAACATCGCTATTTCATGGACTTTGGATGTATTAATGTAAAATAAATTAAACAACTCATCTTTGTCTTCAGTCATAATATCCAATGGTTTCCTGTTTCTATATGAAATCATTGCAAAACAGATTAAAGAAATAAAAAATGAAAACACTAATACTGATTCTTCGTGCACCTGATAGATATTATTAATAATGCTTATTTTGGCTATAAATCCCAGAATGATAGTCGAAAAAATCGTTATAAGAAGTAAACTAAATACTGAAATTACATTTTTATTAGATAATTCTTTAGCTATATACGTTATTAGAAAAAGCAAAAATGGTATCAACACCCAGTACTTTTCGAAACTTGAACTTTGTATGTAGCTATATAATTTTATCGAAAGTAACCCCATAAATATAATTCCTACAATTATACGTAATTTATTGGAGATAACTTCATTATTATCATCCTTCACTCTTTAACCTCCAAGTTTGCTTATTTTGCACTAAACTAGTATTCAATAACTGCAAAAACTCAAATAATTTCATATGACACCATTCATAGGCATTAGATGTGCTTTTTATTTAATGTAAATAAGTTCATGAAATAATTTATCAATAGCTATTTTTTACTACCGAAATTTCCTCCAAAATAAATTCTGTGTTTTGAGTTTATTTATATCTAGTTTTTATTTTACTATAAAATCCCAGTTTATTTGTGGATAACTATTGAATTGTCTGAGAAGTTTAAATCGAAATCCTTACAATCTTTCACCTATTCCGATTTTCTATATATGTGTTATTCAAGAATATGGCCTTATTGCTGAATATGAAAGAAATTTAATAAAAATGTAAAAATGGCACCCATTTCTGAGTGCCATTTATTAGTTTGAAAGAATCTTTAAGAAGAAAAATCGAAATAATTTTTCTTCAACAATCTAGGTAATATCATTAATTCCTTAAAACTAATTGAATTTCCGATTAGTTTTGTATCAACTAAAAATAATTGATCTTCAATTTCTTTAATAATGTTCTCGCTCTGATACACCATGCCACATTCCTGGCATATAAACGCCGGTGTCATCGTTATTTCAATCGCCCTTGATCCATCGGGCAGCTCCCAGTAAACCGTGTTCTCACCGTTGCTTGCGTTTCCGCCACACCACTCACATTTAATCGCCATCCCGAATCACCTTTTCATTTACCGTTATTTTATTTTTTTCATCTTTACTATTGACTGATTTTTGCTGCGCTTTAAATTTCTTTTCTTTTAATTCGTCCCGTTTTTCGCGTTTATCCTTTAGTGAAGTATGATTCGGGTCTACCTGGTACTTTTGCCTTCTATCTAGACGATGAAGATCTTCTGGAATGAGGTTGAATTTACTATCATTCATGATCGCGGATATACCAACGTTTGATCGGTACTTTTCATATTCTGAGTAAACACTTTTAAAGTAATCTTCCGCTGTACCTGGTACATAGTTCTGCGGTTCTGGATAGGACGTGATCACACCTTCAAAATTCCTCAACACTACCTTATCCGCACTTTGTGAAATAAGATAATTTGGTTGCAACGAAATCTTCCCGCCCCCACCAGGTGCATCACAGACGAATGTTGGCACGGCATAGCCTGAGGTGTGTCCTCTTAACCCTTCAATAATTTCTAATCCTTTAGAAATCGGTGCGCGGAAGTGACCTATTCCTTCTGATAAATCACATTGATAAATATAGTAAGGACGAACACGTATTTTGACGAGGTCATGCATTAGTTTTTTCATAATTGGTACACTGTCATTTATGCCGGCGAGGATAACTGATTGATTTCCAACCGGCACTCCGGCATTTGCAAGCATTTCACATGCTCGTTTTGAATCCTCAGTAATTTCAATGGATGTATTAAAATGGGTATTTAGCCAGATAGGGTGGTATTTTTTTAAGATATTGCATAGATTTTCGGTGATTCTTTGCGGAAAGACAACAGGGGCTCTAGTTCCAATGCGAATGATCTCGACGTGATCAATTTCTCGTAGGCTTTTTATGATGTATTCCAAAATATTATCGTTTATTAACAATCCATCCCCACCTGACAGAAGGACATCTCTGACTTCAGGTGTTTGACGAATATAAGCAATTGCCGCATCAATTTGTTTTTTCGGAACACCCATACCAATTTGTCCTGAAAATCTTCTTCTTGTACAATAGCGACAATACATCGAGCATTGATTTGTAACAAGAAATAGTACGCGGTCAGGATAACGGTGTGTTAAGCCTGGAACAGGTGAATCTTCATCTTCATGAAGGGGATCCTCGAGATCATATTTTGTTTTATTAATTTCCTTTCCAATCGGCACTGATTGCATCCGAATCGGACAACGAGGATCATCGGGATTCATTAGCGAGGCATAATAGGGTGTAATATTTAGCGGAATCGTTTTGGTTGAGATTCGAACACCTTCCTCTTCCTCTGTTGTTAAATTGATTACCTTCCGTAAATCCTCTAATGTTCTAACTGTATTGGTAAGCTGCCAAAGCCAATCATTCCATTGTTCTTCGGTAACATTTTTCCAGAGTTCAATATCCTTCCAATGACGTGCAGGTTTATATAGTGTCTGTTTCATGATCATTCCTCCCATACATATCTACTTTATTACATGCACATTTCATGCCAAAAGTGCAGGAGAGGAAGCTCAGCGAAACCGGTATAAGCCAAAAATAAAAGTGCCGATTAATCAGCACCATATTTTTTCATTTTATATTGTAGCGTTTGTCTTGGAATATCGAGCAGACTTGCAGCCTTCTTTACATTTCCGCTTGATAAGGATAGTGCCTTGGATATTAACTTTTTTTCACAATCCTCAATATGCTCTCGTAAAGAAAGATTTTCTGGCTTATTTCGGTGCGAATGCATTGGCGACTGCTTTAAAAATATGGGCAAATCCCCAAGGTCGAGCAAGTCATGGTCCGATACATTTAACATGTATTCAATGCAGTGCTTTAATTCACGCACATTCCCTGGCCAGCTATAGTCGATAAATATTTTTTCAACCTCCGGCCGGAGTCCTTTCACGCTTTTATCGAGAATTTGGTTATAATGTTCAATAAAATAATCAGCAAGAAAAAGAATATCCTCCGCTCGTTCTCGCAGTGAACTAAGCTCAATCGAAAGAACATTAAGACGGTAAAATAAATCAGGCCTCAGTTTATTTTGTTCTACGGCTGTTAAGGGATGTAGATTCATCGCCGCAATGATGCGAACATCAAACGATACGTTTTTTGTACTTCCAACCCTTCTAACAACCCCATCCTCAATGACCCTCAATAGCTTTGCTTGAAGCTCAATCGGCATGGCGTGAAGTTCATCAAGGAATAGGGTGCCACCATTTGCCAGTTCAAACAGTCCAGGACGTTCGATGGCTCCAGTATAGCTCCCTTTTGCCGTTCCAAACAAAATACTTTCGAGCAGATTCGACGGAATCGCAGCACAGTTTTGCGCAATAAAGGGTGCATCCCTTCGCTTTGAAGCATCATGAATTCCTTGAACAAACAATTCTTTCCCTGTTCCGCTCTCACCATAGACAATAATCGGGGAAGAAGAACGAGCTAATTTTTTGGCTACTGCCTTTAAGTGGATGAAGGCCGGATTGACTGTTTTTAGATCTTCTAAACTATATTGAACTCGTTTTTTTACAACAGCCTGAGATTTTTTAAAGCCATTTTCTAAATCTAGCAATCTTTCATAAAGCTGTTTAATCCGTGAATAATCCTTCCCAATTTCAACAGCACCAATGATCTTTCCTTGGTCAAATATAGGAAGCGTCGTATTCATCGTTTCGATTTTTTTGCCATGCAGATTGACATAGGATTGAGGCTGATTGTAAATGGGTTGTTTGGTTTGTAACACGTTTAGGAGCGTACTGGTCTTTTCATTTAAGGAGGGGAAGACAGAGAGAACGGGTTTTCCTAGAACCTCGTGGACACTAAGTCCATCGTGCTTTGCAGCCACTTCATTATAAAAAACGGAGATACCCTCTATATTCACCACATGAATCGCTTCATCGATACTTTTTAAAATCGATGCTAATACTTCTTTTGTGACATTGTAATACTCCAGCATTCTTCCTCACCATCCCATATAAGTATATGAAATGGTGCCGAAAATCTGTCATTTCCGTGCCGAAAAAACAGCACAAAATTTTTCGAAAATATTTTTTAACATCTCACTCACTAACCTTAGCTAAATCCTTTACCCAAAGGTTCATATTTTCGATTTGATCATAGATAAAACAATTATTCAAAAGACGGCCTCGATATTGATAGCCAAGCTGATAGAACGCTGCATTCATCCCAAACGATTGGGCTCTTGAAAGAGAATAGGAGCAATAAATTCCGCTTTGAACTAGTTCTTCCTCGAGCTTTTGCAGCAAAACCTTAACATATCCATGCTTACGATGGTTTGAAAGAGTAGCACAATCGGTTAATTCAGCATTTTTATAGAAAGTATTGACCTCTGCAGATGCTGCACTAATCAATTCTCCGCTTTGCTCAATGACGTAATAAATCGTTCCGTCCTTCAACGTTTTCTCAATATATTCAGGTTCATGAAGCGGGGTCGGATACACTTGGAAGACCTCTCGATAAAGTTTCGCTAATGCGTTCACATCGTCTTTGGTTGCTTTGCGAACGGGAACATCCAGTTCTAGCCTGCTGTCTTTATTATTGCGTTGTAACAGGGACACATTTTTGATGATTTGATCCTCAAAGATCCATTGTTCATTTTCAAGCCGTTCAGTAGAATAGTACTTGCAAAAAAAATAAGCATCTGAACCTAGAAAATAACCATCTAATTTTGCTTCACAAAGAAAACCGGATTCAATAAAGTCAGTAAAATGCTCCTTTCGCACCTTGCAGATTAATTTCTCCGCTCCATTTGCTTCGGCAGCAAATTCCGCTTGTTGTATCACTTTCTCGATATTGCCGCGATAATCATCGACACGAACTCGTTTATTAAAGGGGTCGATGTATAATTCCAGTTGATAGGTTGCACCTTGCATCCTTTTGATTTTTGCTTCTTCACCCACTGCTTTTTCCTCCATTCTTCCAACTAGCTAACTGTCATTCATTTGCTACCTCACACCAACGCAGAATCGCTAATGCAATAATTTCAGCCGCGATTTGTACGTCATTTAGCATGATATATTCATTTGCATCATGGGCAACCTCTGTAACACCAGGTCCAAAAACAATCACGGGAATTTGCCCAACCTGCGATAATATCCCCCATCTGTTCCCCATGGTGATGCTTCAATCACCGCTTTTTCGTTCATAACCGATTCATAGCAACTTGAAACGACACGAATTAATGGATGCTCGACTTCAAGATTACCTGGCAACCAACGTCCACCAAACCATTCGATTTGTGGCGGGTGCAGGGCAAACCAGCTGTCTGTCTCGGATAATTCCTTCAGTGCTTTCTCCATTTCTTTTTCCGCATCCTCCATTCTCTCATTAGGAGCGACTCCCATTCTCCCTTCGATTACAGCTAAATCAGGGACGGATGACGGCCAATCTCCGCTATTAATTTTACCTATATTGATTGGAATTGGGATTTTTATATTTTTATATAAAGGGTCGGTTATTTTTTTATTCCGTTCCTCTTCTAGCTTGCGCAGTTGTTCCAGCACCAGCATTGCTTTTTCAATGGCACTTGTACCCTCATATCGCGTCCCGCCGTGGGCAGCTTTACCTTGAATCGTAATTCGAAACCACATTGAGCCCTGTTGTTTTGGAAAAAATTTTAAATTAGTAGGTTCAGGAATAATTGCAGCATCTGCTTTATATCCTCTTATTAAAGTCGCAAGTGTACCGGCTCCACCGCTTTCCTCTTCAATCACACTCTCAAAGATTACGTCCCCCTTAAGTTGGATTCCATTAGCACGAATCGCTTCTAAAGCAAGTAAAAGAGCAGCGGTTCCTCCTTTCATGTCTGATGAACCCCTGCCAAATAGTTTATCATTTCGAATTATCCCACTAAACGGATCATCATCCCAATTTGTCAAATCGCCTTCTGGTACAACATCGATATGACTATTTAAAATAAGCGACCGCCCTCCACCTCTTCCTTGGGCAATGGCTACAACATTAGGATTTCCGCTAAAATTTTTCCAGGTCTGAGCAAAATTTCGGATGTTGATAAAGCTTCTGATCTCCAATCTCCCAAATATCCAGCTTCAAGCCCAGTTCACGGCATTTTTCGATTACGACAGCTTGGGCACTGCTCTCCTTCCCCCTAACACTCCCCTCTTGAACTAGCTTTTGCAGGAGAGCTACTCCCCTACTTTTGTTATTTTGCAGCCATCGTTTCACCAAGATTTCATGAGGTTCCATCCTATCACTCCTCTGATTCATTTAAAATGGCTATCGTATTCTGCTCCAATCGAAAATGCGCAAGCCGTGTTTGCTTTAACGTCCTCCAGTGTATAAGGAGCAAATAACTCCTTTAGCACCAATTCCCCTTGATTTATGACGAACACTGCCATTTCTGTGATGATCATATCAACACAAGCTGCGGCCGTTAATGGCAAATGACATTGATCAACAATTTTTGGGTTCCCGCTTTTATCTGTGTGACTCATCAGGACGACGACCCGTTTGGCTTTTTGGGCTAATTCCATCGCGCCTCCCATACCCGGCACCTTTTTACCAGGCACAATCCAATTAGCCAAATCCCCTTTTTTACTTACCTCGAGCGCACCGAGAATCGTTAAATCAATTTTCCCCTGCGGATCATCGCGAACGCGATCGAGCTATCACAGTATGACGCTCCCTCGACAACTGTTACCTGGAACCCACCCGCATTACATAGGTTTTCATCTTCCAAGCCTAGTTGCGGAGTTGGCCCCATCCCCAAAATTCCATTTTCAGATTGAAATAAAACTGTTTGATCCTGAATGTAATTTGGAACTAATGACGGAATTCCAATTCCTAAGTTCACAATCATTCCCGTTGTTATTTCCTTGGCCGCCCTTTTCGCCATTTGTTCACGGATATTTATTCCCATGCCCACTTCCAGTTCACCCCCTTCGATTGAATCAATTTGTTCACAAATATCCCAGGTGTTTCGATTTCTTCTGGATTTATGCTGCCTAGCGGAACGATTTCCTCGACTTCCGCTATCGTCAAGGTTCCGGCCATTGCGACAAGTGGATTGGTATTACGCGCACTTTTGTCATACACTAGATTCCCAAACGGATCTGCTTTTTTTGCATAGACAATTGATACATCTGCAGTTAAGGGTGATTCTACGAGATACGTTTTTCCGTTAAAGTAAATTTGAGGTTTAGAAGCTGTCACCACTTCATTATCGAGCCCAATATCACTTAGGATTCCGCCAATCCCGACACCACCTGCTCTTATTCTTTCAGCGAGGATTCCTTGGGGCGAAAACTCTACCTCTAGCTTCCCTTCCGTCATTAATTTACCTGCAACAGGGTTTGAACCAATATGAGAGGCAATCACTTTTTTTGCTTGGCCATTGCTGACGATTTTTCCAATTCCGATGTTTGGAAAACCAGTATCATTTCCAATTAAAGTGAGGTTTTTTAACTCAGATCGTATAATTTCGTCTATCAAGGTTGGGGGGAGCCAATCCCACCGAACCCACCAAACATTAAAACCATCCCGTCAAAAAAATACTGCCTTGACTCTTCTATGGTCATGATTTTTCCAAATGTGTTATCCATTTAGATTTCACCTTTGTTCGTTTGGCATTGTTGGTGCAACTGTTTGAATGTTGTAAAGGTAGTGGTTAAGATGCGGATTAATTCTTCGATTTCTCTTTTTGTAATGGTAAAGGGTGGGGAAATAATGATGGCATCACCGCTTATTCCATCCAAGCCTGATCCTGCTGGATAAATAAGGAGTCCATTTACCTGAGCGATATCAATCAGCGTTTTCGTCACCTGTAAGTCTCTTGGAAAAGGTTGTTTTGATGTACGGTCTTTTACCAATTCGATTCCGAGTAATAATCCTTTACCTCTGACGTCACCAATGAAGTCGAATTGATTCATTAGCTTTACGAGAAGATTTCTTAAATATATGCCTTTTGTTTCCACCTGCTGGATTAGCTGTTTTTGCTCCAAATACTCAAGGACGGCTAAAGAGGTGGCACAAGTCTGGGGATTGGCACTAAGGGTATGCCCGCTCATAATCACCTTCGAGCCTTGCAAGATAGGGTCCATTACTTTATCACTAACAAGTGTCGCAGCAATCGTCGTATAGCCAGCTCCTAGCCCCTTCCCTAAAGCAACAATATCAGGTATTACGCCCCACTGTTCACAGGCTAAAAAAGAACCAGTCCGCCCGAGCCCAGGTCATGACTTCATCCGCTATGAACAAAATATTATGGCGGGCGCATATTTCTTTTATCACCTTATAATAGTCTTTTGGAGGTGTAATCGCACCACCAGCAGCCCCAATTACCTGGTTCGGCAATAAATGCAGCAATATGATCTGCACCAATCCGCTGAATGGCCAACTCCAATTCATGTGCACACTTATTCTCACATTGATCTGAGGTCAATAGATATGGGCAACGGTAGCAATAAGGAGGATTGATTACAGGGCAATCTTCAAGGTGAGCTTCAAAGCGAGTTCTTCGACCCGGGTGTCCTGACATGGATAGTGCCCCGAACGTAATCCCGTGATAGCTAACCCATCTTGACAGGATTTTCGTTTTCGACTTCATCCCTTTTTCCTGCCAAAACTGAATCGCAATTTTCATCGCGGTTTCGGTGGCCTCCGAGCCACTGTTCACAAAAAAACTCCAATTCAAGTCACCTGGGGCCAGATTCGCGATCTTTTTCGCTAGGTTTTCGGCCGGTTCACTTGTAAATTGTGCACGATAGACAAATGAAACCTTTTCAGATTGCTTTCGCATTGCTTCAATAATTTCTGGTACTCCATGACCAATATTGGCCGTTACGGCTCCTGAACAAGCATCCAGATACCTTTTTCCATTTTTATCATACAAAAATATACCTTCTCCATAATCAATCACTGGTAGGCTTGCGTCCAAAAGGGGTTTTATTAAATAAGACTGCTCCATTTTCTCACTCCGTTTCCTCATCGAAAGCACACAAAAGGGAAAAATCTCATACTAATTCATTATATGAATGCCAGCGAATAGACATGAAAAAAACAGACACACTTATGTGGGTCTGTTGAAGGAAGGTTCATTATTTTGAATTATTCTACTTGATCAATTGTGATTTCTGTTTTATTGCCAACGGCTTGAATCGTTGCTACTGATCCAATTGGCACTGTGGCAATCGGTTGAACATGACCGATATTAACATTTGCAATCACGGGGATGCCGCTGAGCTCTCGCTTTGAGCGAATAATTTGTGCTAGGGCTGCCTCCGTCATATTTGAATCCCGTTGGAATCTACCTATTAAGATTGCTTTTATTTGCCCAGCTTCCGGTAAATGGAGCAAAGCCTGCAGATTACGATCAAAACGATGAGGATGTACTTCGAGATCGTCTTCAATAACCAAAATCGAATCTTTAAGAGAAGGCATAAATTCAGTCCCTTGTAGAAGATTGATTGTGGCTAAATTACCACCAATTAAACGTCCTTCAGCTTGTCCCTCTTGAATTACCTGATAGTGACTTTGCTCGAAATAAGCTCGGTTTTCACGTTCTACATGCCAAGCGTCATCACTCCAAAAAGGTGATGGCGTGATTTCAAAGGGTGAGTCATTTGTTACTGCATCTATAAAGGACTGCAACGTATAATCCAATCCTTCAGCTATACCAAAGCTTGTAAAATGTGGTCCAGCATAAGTGACTAACCGGTTTTTTCGTAAATGGCTAAGCTTAATGCAGTCGTATCTCCGTACCCACAAAATATTTTTGGATTATTGCGGATTACATCATAATTTATGTATTTTAGTAACGCGTTGCTATTGTAGCCACCTATCCCGGTCAGGATCCCCTTAACATTCGGGTTTAGAAATGCTTCATGTAAATCCTCTAGCCTTTCTTCGATTGACGAGCTAAAAAATTCATCGTGAACATAAACATGTTTACCATACGAAATAGTAAATCCTAATTTGTTTAAGCGGCTTACTGCATTTTCAATTTGTTTCTCCTTGACCACGGCCATGCTTGTTGATGGCGCAATAATTCTTATTTCATCTCCTGGCTGGAGCTTCGGCGCAAACATACGATCCCTCCCAATATGAACCTAACAAATGTATTATACCACCGTATGCAAGGACACGCTTGATACAACAAAAAGCTTAGAGCACTCGTTCTGAATTCGTGTGTCTACGCGGACATACGGGACCTTATTCTTGATTGATCCCTTCTTTTTCTACTCTTCGCGGACATGAGGTGTCTTATTTAGTTAAAAACAAATCTATCAGGCTCACTTTTTATCGAATAAGGTACCCAGTGTCCGACTAGCCTGTTAAAACAACCCTTTTGGTCAAAATAGAGGACCAGATGTCCGCCGACATAATAAATGCCACCGACACAATTCTGGTTGAGCCAATCCAAATAAAAAACAGTATGATTCCATATCAGAATCACACTGCCTATATTGGGTACCCCTTAAATTAATACTTCTTTTTGAGCTGGTGCTGTTTGTACTTTTTCGATGATGTCTCTAGCAATCCACACCCCACATGCACTTGCTTGAGCAAGCCCGCGCGTGATACCGGCACCGTCTCCACCAACATACAGACCACTGACTTCCGTTTCAAATCGATCGTTTAATTTTGGACGAGCAGAGTAGAACTTCGCTTCGACACCGTAGAATAATGTGTGCTCTGAGGCTAATCCAGGTGACACATGATTTAAGGCTTCGGTCATTTCAATTAAGCTCTTTAAAGTGTTATACGGTAAGGCAAGTCCTAAATCCCCAGGTACAGCTTCTTTTAATGTTGGTTCAATAAAGCCTTCTTTAATTCGCTTTTCTGTAGAACGTCTTCCTTTTAGTAAATCGCCGTATTTCTGAACAATTAAACCACCATTTGAAAGAATATTAGCCAAACGTGAAATTTCATGTGCATATTCATTTGGCTTATCAAAAGGCTCAGAGAATGTATGGGATACAAGTAAAGCAAAGTTCGTATTCGGGCTTCCTAGCTTAGGATCACGATAAGCATGTCCATTCGCTAACATAATCCCAGAATGGTTCTCGACGACAACATGTTCCGGAAGGATTGCTGCAGAACGTCCGTACTTTTGTACCAACAGAAGTATTAAAGACAAACTTACCTTCATATAAATTCTCGTTAATTTCTTCCATAACGATATTGGACGTTTCGACGCGAACACCGATATCAACCTGATTGTTAATCATCCCAAAACGACGTTTTTTAAGCATATCTGAAAGCCATTTAGAACCATCTCGACCTGGTGTAATAACCACTTTATCTGCATAAACCGATTCACCATTTTTCAACTGAATCCCATTAATTTTCATCCCATCAGCTGTTTTTTCGGTAATCAGATCTTCAACCTCTGTTTTAAACGCCATATCAACTTTGTCTTTTAAGTATTCAAAGATACTCATTAGTATTTGTAAGTTTTGCTCTGTTCCAAGGTGACGAACCTGTGCGCGAAGTAGCTTTAAACCCGCTGCATAGCCTCTACGTTCAATGTCTCTTACTTTATCTGTTAACGGATCCGTAATGCTTTCAGTTGCACCATGTGAAAGATTGATTTCGTCTACATATTTAATTAAATCCAGAACAGTGGATTCTGGAAGATAGTCGGTCATCCATCCACCAAATTCACTCGTAATGTTAAATTTACCATCAGAGTATGCGCCAGCTCCACCAAAACCATTTGTAATCGAACAAGCAGGTAAGCAGCCTGCAAATTCTTTTCTTCCAGCTGCGGGTGGACATTTATCAATTTTCTTTTGTAAAATTGGACAATTTCTTTTATATATATCGTGGCCTTTATCCACTAATAATACTTTAGCATTCGGCATTTTTATTGTTAATTCATAGCTTGTAAAAATTCCAGCAGGTCCTGCACCTACAATAATTACATCGTAATTTGATCTCATGAGATTTCCCCCAGACGTAAATGTTCTTCGTGTTTTCCCTTAACTCCTTGGTAAATATATCAGAAAAACGAACTCGCGTCAACAAAACACGAACATTAATATTTTTCACACCGAAAAATATTCGTTAAATTAGATAAAACAAAAAAACTCACGGTCTAGTTAACCGTGAGTTTAGTTTGCTACCTATCTTCCACCGTAACAACTTGCACCAATAATGATTAATAAAATAAATAACACGACAACTAACACAAACGAGTTATTATATCCGCCACACGGGTAAGAAACCGGAGCTGAATAGCCATATCCACCACAACCACAAGATCCATATCCATAATGCATGTTCAAATCACTCCTTATCGAATAAATCAGTTTTCCTTGTTACATTATGTTATGGGTTCTTGTCTTGCATGTGTTTTCGCCTAATCTTTTTTCAGATATATAAACAATTGGCACATCATTAAATTTTCTTGCACAAAATACTCAACAAAGTCAGTGGATTTGATAAACTGAATTAGATTAGTTTGTAAACTATTTAGTGGAGGAACGGTTAAAGTGAAGAGTTTATTGAAAAATTTTATTAATGGAATTTTAACGATTGTCCCGATTATTTTAGTTATATACGTCATATATAAGACGTTTATGTTTTTAGACAGCTTGCTCGGTAATGTGCTCAAGCCTTATTTAAAGGATGATTACATTCCTGGAATTGGATTATTGATTACGATTATTCTCATTACCTTATTAGGCTGGCTATCTACAAAATTTGTAACAGGCAAGATTATTCGGATCATTGACTTTATCCTTGATCGAATTCCATTTGTTAAAACGGTGTATTCTGTCATTAAAGATACAATTCATTCCTTTTTGGGTGAGAAAAAATCATTTTCCAAGGTCGCACTGGTTACGATCCCTGGAACTGAAATGAAAAGTCTCGGGTTCATCACCGCTGAAGAGCTGGAGAAATTTTATGGACCGCTATCAGACTATATTGCGGTTTACATTCCCCAAACCTTCCAAGTAGCAGGTTTTACTTTTTTAATTCCAAAAGATCAAGTGGAGATTATCAATATAAAACCAGAGGATGCAATGAAATTTATCCTATCAGGTGGAATGACATCGAAATAATTGGCTTTCTATAAATCGTGTATATTTTTACAAACAAAAAAAATAGCCGCGCATTGCGGCTTTTACTATTTTTGCTCAAATAAATTTACAAACTCCCCGTATCCTTCTTTTGCTAAATCTTCTTTCGGAATAAACCGGAGTGCAGCAGAATTAATACAATAGCGAAGTCCAGTCGGTGCTGGACCATCATTAAACACATGCCCTAAGTGGGAATCTGCCGTTTTACTGCGAACTTCTGTCCGAATCATATAATGGCTGAAATCCTGCTTTTCTTCAACTTCATCAACTTCAATCGGCTTTGTAAAGCTTGGCCAGCCACAGCCCGAATCGAACTTATCCAGGGAACTAAACAATGGCTTCCCAGAAACAACGTCAACATAAAGACCCGCTCTACCTTCATTCCAATATTCATTTCGAAATGGTGGCTCTGTTCCGTTGTGTTGTGTCACCTCAAACTGAATGGGTGTTAGCTTTTTCTTCAACTCATCAATATTTTTATTTGCCATTCTCTGTCCCCCAGTGCTTGTGAATAAATGCTGATCGACCTGAACCGACCCGATATCCTTCATAGTGAAGGTTGTTTTTCTTATAGTAATGCTGATGATATTCTTCAGCCTGATAAAAGGTACTTGCAGGTAATATTTTTGTCGCGATGGGTTTAGTAAATCGACCGCTCTGTTCCAGTTCCTTTTTCGATGCTTCAGCCAGTTGTTTTTGCTCCTCATTATGGTAGAAAATAACCGTTTGATAGGATGTGCCACGATCATAAAATTGGCCACCTGGGTCGGTAGGGTCAATCTGTTGCCAATAAAGTTCAAGCAATTTTTGATAAGAGAATAATTCAGGATTAAATTTAATTTGAACGGCCTCATAATGTCCTGTTGTCTCTGAGCAAACCTGTTCATAGGTTGGATTTTCGACATGACCTCCACAATAACCAGACACAACCTGTTCTATACCCGGCTGTTCATCAAACGGCTTGACCATGCACCAAAAGCAGCCTCCTGCAAAGGTCGCTAATTCTAAACGTTCGTCCATCTTGCCCACCTCCAGCAATATTATTTTTCATCATATCCACTATTTTAACGTTTCTTTAATAAAAGTAAAAATATTGGCTCTTTTATTAGCTAGATTCCCTACTAGATAACCTCCCTCCATCCAGACACCACTTGAGCCCATAGCGCATATGTTATCGAAGAAGCGTTGAGGATAGGAGCGAGGAGTATGTCAGAATCAAGAAATAAACAGGAGTACTTCGAAAAGGCTGCCGCCTATGATATGATGGCCAATTATTATAAATACTTAGATCCAAACATGCACATGCATTACTACCAAAAACACCTACAAGCATTAATGAAGGCAATTCAGCAGGCAGGGTCCGAGTACAGACCAGCACAACAAAGCGACCAGCCCAAGGGAGTTATACGTTTTCTAAACAGTTCCATTGATAATCCGAATGTCGATGTTTATATTAATTCTTTCCGTATTTTTCGTAATATCCCCTACAAACAAGCTAGTAACTATTTATCCTTACCCGCTGGAAAATACCATATCGATATCTACCCAGCAGAAAATCAGGTCGCAAGCATATTAAATAGACGCATTTCGGTTGAACCAGGCAAAATTTATACATTGCCCATAATTGGATCAGAGAAGAAGCATCGATTGCTTTCATTTGAGGATCATTTACATGTCCCAAAAGGTGAAACTAAATTCCGCTTCATTCATCTGGCTGTCGATGCACCAGAAGTTGATTTAGCTGTCGTTAAAGGCGATGTTGTTTTTCCAAAAGTTGCTTTCAAGACCGCAACAGGTTATTTACCTTTATCGCCGATGACGGTTGACTTGGAGTTAAGGATGGCGGGCACGAAAGAAGTCCTAATGCCATTACACAAGCTTCAGTTCAAGGAAAATGAAGTTTATTCTATTATTTTGGCTGGCTTGCAACAAGGTGAACCTCGGATTGAAACCTTTATCATTCGCGGTTAAAACGATCGGAAAGCCGGTCGTTTTTTTTCTTGGACAAGTTTTCCTTGACTTCTCGCTTTAAAAATGAAAATAATTTTCCTAGGCAAATTTTTTGAAAGGGGCTCACACGTGAATTTACCAGAACAATTTAAGCTAAAAATGGAAAATCTGCTTCAGGAAAAAGCAAACGATTTTTTTCAAACATATGAAAATTCGAAAGCAAGCGGGCTAAGAATAAATCCGCTAAAAGTAACGATGGAGGATTGGTCATCGCTCTCACCGTTTAACCTTGTGCGGGTCCCATTTGTTGAGACGGGATTTTATTTTGACCCAGAAATTGATCAGCCCGGAAAACATCCGTATCATGCAGCAGGATTATATTATATTCAAGAACCAAGTGCGATGGTTGTGGCTGATGTGCTTAGACCATCTAGTGATGATACGGTCTTAGACCTATGTGCCGCACCTGGTGGGAAAACAACTCAGCTTGCAGGATTTATGCAAAACAAAGGCCTGTTAGTGGCGAATGAAATCAATCCAAAGCGCGCCAAAGCTCTATCTGAAAATGTTGAGCGAATGGGGATCAAAAACACAGTCGTTCTCAATGAAACACCAGACAGGCTTGCACAGCGGTTTGAGGGGTATTTTGATAAAATCCTTGTCGATGCTCCATGTTCAGGAGAAGGAATGTTCCGTAAGGATGAAGAAGCCATTGCGTTTTGGAGTGAGGCTCATGTTGAACATTGCGCCAATCAACAACGCAGTATTTTGAAATCTGCCTACACGATGTTAAAAGAAGGTGGCATTCTTGTCTATTCTACTTGTACCTTCTCGCCCGAGGAAAATGAACAATCAATTGAGGATTTTTTATCAGCCTATCCTGATATGGAATTACTTCCGATTGAGCATAAACATGGCCTCACAAGCGGAAATCCTGAATGGAGCAAAACCAAGAACCGTGACCTAGAAAAAACTGCGCGACTTTGGCCACAGCATTTGGTTGGAGAAGGCCATTTCGTCGCCAAATTACGAAAGAATGGTCAAAGTCCCATCCCTCGTCTTAAACCAATTGGGAAAGGTCCATCGAAAAACGAATTACGCGACTTTATACAGTTCTGTGAGGACACCATCAATACTCCAATCAGCGGACCATTTTTCAGCTTTAAGCAGCAGCTCTTTTCCGTTCCTGAAACCTGTTTTGATTTTGCTGGACTAAAGGTGGTCAGGCCTGGTCTTCATCTTGGAGAATTCAAGAAAAATCGTTTTGAACCGAATCATTCGCTCGCACTCGCATTAACAGAAACAGAGGCACGGCATACTTATTCTCTTTCTTTAGATACTGATTGTTGGCAGCGTTTTTTGAGAGGGGAAACTCTTTCATCCAATGGAGATCGTGGCTGGATTTTATTAACCCTTAATGGATTTCCATTAGGTTGGGGAAAAGAATCAAAAGGAACCATTAAAAACTTTTATCCGAAAGGACTACGGATATTTTAATCCATTTTTGGACCTCGTCCAGACCAGATTAGTATAAGCTAATCAAAGTAAAGGAATTGAAAGGACATTGAGTTCCTTATTTTGAAAAAATCACCTTATTTCTAGACTTAAGTGGACACAGGGTATCTTATTTATCTAAAAACCACTGTATAATACCAAAGAATTGTATAATAACGAATCTGATGTCCGATTAGCCCATCAAAACAAGACTTTTTGTAAAAATAACGGAACCAATGTCCCCTTCCGTTTACAGAAAAAGGTGTCTCATTTTGAGACACCTTTTTCAATTGGGACATGCAAGGTAAAAATAATCCGATCATCGTTTAAATCAAACTCATTTACACTTACTTGCATGTCGCTTTTTAGCTTCAGCTTTTGTAAATCAAGATAAACTCGTTCTTTATCGTGCTGAATCGTTACCCATTCAGGAATTTGATAGCGGTCTTTGACAAATTTTAATGCCGTTTCAGGTGGGAGCTTCAGTTTCCCTATTGTAAGTTCCTTTTCCTGTAGAATAAGATCACCATTTTCTAATGCAACAGGTTCAAACGCCACCTTCATGTTCATCTTTTGATTGAATATAGGGAGCGTTCCGTATAGGTTTACGTAATCGTCGAGCTCAATTTGATAATCTATCGCCCCTTTTTTCTCGTTACGCAAATATTGATTAATTATTGTATTTAAATCACTTTTATTCGTTCTAATAGAAAGCGGAATAGCGTCCGTGTTACCCTTCCTATTTTCTAATGTTTTCGCTTCATCTGATGACGTTAGAGAATAATACAGCCAAAATACAAAGCTAATGTTCAATAACAATAAAACTACAAACAAACTTTTCCATATATTCTTCATCGTTTTGCGTCTCCTGTTTGGTCATTGTAAAAAACTAGACCCACTAATAGGCCTAGTTTTGTAATGTTTTGATATCTTTAATTATTTCCTTATATGGGATTTCATCAAGGCCATCGTAGTATTTTACAATCTTACCATCTTGGTCCATTAAATAAAAATCGATGCCATGAATGACTTGATCCTCATTTTCCAGGTTTTTTTACAACCGCTTTAAAATCCTTTAATGCCTTTTGCTCGATTTCCTCTTGCGTATAACCAGTTAAAAAATGCCAATTACTAAAATCTGCTTCAAAGTTTTCTGCAAACATTTTTAATCTTTCCGGAGTGTCAACGGTTGGATCGACACTAAAGGAAACGAGTTCTACATCCTTGATTCCTTCATCCTTCAACATCTTTTGAAGCTTCGCCATATTGAATGTCATCGGATAACAAACATCAGCACAGGATGTAAAAATAAAATCTGAGACCCATACCTTCCCCTTTAAGTCGGATAGACCGAACGACTTTTCATTCTGATCTGTATAGGTAAAATCTTTAACAGGCCAGTTTTTTGCATTTGGTATTTCGTTTTGTCCACACGCAGAAAGAAGCACTAGAAATAAAACTAGTAAAATAGCATACCCTTTTCTACCCATTTCTCCACCCACTTTAAATGAATCATCTCGCACTTTATTCTAGCAAACCTTTTACAAAGAAAAAAGGAAAAGGTGTCATAATCATCCACCTTTTCCTATTATTCGGTATTATTCTACATAATACATAAAACCAATTGCTCCTACTCCAGTATGAGTTCCGATTACAGGAGTGGTATAGCGGATATCTGCTTGATCGTAACCAGTCAATTCAATAATGGCTTCATTTACTTTCTTTGCTAATTCATAGCCATCAACATGAACAATTCCGACACCTTTAATTGTTTTTCCCTGAACCGCCTCAGCAAATTGTTTCGCTAAGTATTTTGCAACCTGCGAATGGCTTCTTACCTTGGCAACGGGTGTATAAACTCCTCCGTCAAGGGATGCAATAGGTTTAATATTTAGTAAGGAGCCGAGCATTGCTTGTCCTTTGCCGATTCGTCCACCCTTAACTAAATTTTCCAATGTATCAACTACAACAAAAAGCTTTGTATGTTCACGAATTTCATTAACCCTGGTTAAAATTTCTTCCGTTGATTTTCCTTCTTGTGCCATTACGGCTGCTTCAATCACCTGAAAGGCTAAGGCAGCGGAAATATAGCGGGAATCAACTACCGTAACTTTTGCATCTGTCATTTGCGCTGCACTTGATGCAGATTGAACGGTTCCACTCATACCACCTGTCATATGAATCGAGATAATTTCATATCCTTCTTCACCAAGACGATTATAAACCTCAGCGAATGTTCCAACTGCAGGCTGCGAGCTTTTTGGTAATTCTTTTGATTCTTTCATTTTTCTAATAAATTCTTGTGGGGTAATATCAACTCGGTCAATAAATGTTTCATCATTAATTTGAATGGATAATGGTACGACTACTACATTATATTTCTTAATCTCTTCATCCGTAAGATCCACAGTAGAATCGGTTACAATCCTTACTTTACTCAATTTTTCACTTCCCTATTTAAACGCTTATCTAATATTATACATTTTCATTTTAGACAATGTAACTACTTCTCATAACTTTTGAATCGGGTTATGGTTGCTCAAAACTATTTTTTCGCAATCGAGTGTTGTTACAAGATTGCTAATGCGCTAAAGTAGAGAATGAGAGAGGAGGGGTTTTGTGATTCGTAAATTGTCCTATCTTTTCATTGTTATTGGTCTAGTTACAATTGGGTTTAGTTTATATCAAATCTATAAGACAAAAACCGTTCAATCCAATAGCTTAACAAAGGCACATGAAATATTAAAAAAGCCTAACGTTAATATAGATGAGTTTTCCCCTTTTACGGGAGATGTTGCCGGCATTCTCAGTATCGCTCGTATCGATGCTGAATTACCTATTGTTGAGGGTACCGACGCAGATGATCTAGAAAAGGGCGTTGGTCATTACAAAGGGACAGCTTGGCCTGAGGGAAAGGACCAAATTGTCCTATCCGGACATCGGGATACGGTTTTTCGGCGAATGGGCGAATTGAAGGTTGGGGATGAACTGGTTGTCAAGGTTCCATACGGTAATTTCACCTATGTCATTGAAGGAACGAAAATTGTGGAAGCAGATGATTTAACCGTCATTAAACCAACTGCACCTGATGAGGTTCTTACCGTTACAACTTGCTATCCATTTCGCTATGTTGGCAATGCTCCACAGCGTTATATCATTACCGCCAAACCTAAAAAATAACAAAAATGCTGACGGTATTCGTCAGCATTTTTGTTATGATTAACAGATTCTCGGTAGCATTGTTCCCGTCAATCTAGTCAATAACCGTTTCGATCCAATCGGTGATTGTAGCAGGAGTTGACCTTTTTCGGTTCCGGTAATGGTTCCAATAATCGTTGCATCCTCACCAATTGAGTATTCTTTTAGCGTATCTAATACCAATTGTGCCTCTTGTTGGGCTACAATGATAATTGCTTTCCCTTCATTGGCTAAATAGAGCGGATCAAACCCTAATAAGTCACAGGCACCATGAACAGCGTCCTTAATCGGTACTTTCGCTTCCTCGATCACTAAAGTAAGGGAGAAGTCCTCAGCTATTTCCACTAAGGTTGTCGCAAGTCCCCCTCTAGTTGGATCTCTCATAATCCGAACATGATCACACCGATCCATAACTGAACCTAGCATTTTATTTAATGAGGCACAATCACTGTTAACAGGAATCGAGATTCCAAGGCTTTCTCGCGCGGCTAAAACCGCCATTCCATGATCTCCTATCGTACCTGTGATAATAATTGAATCGCCTTCATGGAAGATTAAATCTGGATTTAGTTTTTTCTCGATTACGCCAATCCAGGTTGTATTGATATAAACGCCATCTGCGCTTCCTCTTTCAACGACCTTCGTATCACCAGCAATGATTGCTACGCCCGTTTTCTTAGCTTCATCAGCCATATCACCAACAATTTTCTTTAAATCGGTAATCGCGAATCCTTCCTCAATCACAAAGCCACAAGTCAAATAGAGTGGCTTTGCACCTGAAACAGCTAAGTCATTGACCGTTCCGGCTATGGCAAGCTTACCAATCGATCCACCAGGAAAGAAGATTGGCTTAATGACAAAAGAGTCAGTCGTGACGGCAATTTCAGTTGTCGGTAAATGAAGTACGGTCGCATCAAAGGTTGATTCCTCACGATTTCCAAACGCTTCAACAAATAGTTCTTGAATTAATTGATGACTACGTTCTCCGCCATCTCCATGAGCTAAGGTGATTTTCTTTTCCATTAGTAACTCTCCCTCATGTATTGGTAATATGCTGAACAGCTTCCCTCTGCCGAAACCATGCACGGTCCGATTGGATTCACTGGTCGACATGCTTTTCCAAACAAAGAGCATTCGTTAGGAGAAATTAGACCTCTAATGACTTCCCCACAGCGACATTTTGTTTTCTTTGGCTCACCTAGTTTTACCTGGAACTTTTTCTTCGCATTGTATTGCTCATACTCGGGTTTGATTTCTAACCCACTATTTGGGATGATGCCGATGCCCCTCCAAGCTTCATCACAAACAGTAAAATATGTATCCATCCAGGCTTTCGCCACTGTATTTCCCTCTTTTGTTACGATTGACCGATGATCATTGATGATTCTTGCTTCATTATCTAATGCAAGCTGTATCAATTTATAAATACCACTTAGCAGCTCAGCAGGCTCAAAGCCCGAAATCACTCCGGATACATGATATTCCTGGGCTAAAAATTGGTAATAATCCTCTCCCAACACAATTGACACATGTCCTGGAAGTAAAAATCCATCAAGACCAACCTCTCCAGCATCTAATAAGGAGCGAAGAATTGGTTCTACAAGCTTCGTGGTCATCCAAACAGAAAAGTTTTTCAATTGAAGCTCATGTGCTCGCCCTACTAATATCGCTAAAATAGGGATGGTTGTTTCAAAGCCAATTCCGAGAAAAATGACTTCCTTGTCGGGATTCTCCTGAGCAATTCGGATAGCATCAACAGGGGAATACAAGACACGAATATCGCGTCCTTCCGTTTTTGCATCTAGTAACGTCTTCTGTGAACCTGGTACGCGCACCATATCCCCGAAAGTACATATAATTCGACCATCTCCTTCTGCCAAGGAGATCATCGCATCAATTGATTGTTGATCAGTCACGCAGACAGGGCAGCCAGGACCTGAAATAAGCTTCACATCATCAATTAAGCACTGTTTAACACCCGATTTGGCCAACGCCATTGTATGTGAGCCGCAAACTTCCATAAAAGCAGGTTTCCGACCAAAAACCGACTGGAATTCTTGGGCTTTTTCGATTACAGCTGCAAGTAGTTCCTTACAAAGATCAGGATTAGAGGACTGTTTTAGTATTTCGTGCATCAATCAGCTTCCTCCACTCTTCTACACTGACTTTGGCGTATTCTTCATCGACAATCGACATTGCTTGTCCGGCATGTACAATGACATATTGACCAAGCTCGACCTCAGGGACAAAAATAATGCCGACCGTTGTCTGTGAACCCATTACATCGACGACTGCTGAGTATTCATGTTTTTCAATCACCTTAGCAGGAACTCCTACACACATAAGCTTGCCTCCTTTATCGCTGCTGCTACTAATAACTGACCATAGGATAGACCACCGTCATTGCAAGGAACCTTATGATGATTAAACACCTGGAATCCATGTGTATTCAGAGCTTTAGACAGCCTTTCCCGTAAATAACGGTTGTGTAAGCTACCCCCTGAAAGAACAACGCGCTTTGAATTCTCTGGATATTCCTCATGTAGGTTTACCATGACTTGTACAAGTGCACGAACAATCGTTTCATGAAATCTTGTACTAATGGACTCTACTGATTTTCCTGATAAGATCTCGTCAGCAATCTCTTCTAGCATTTTAGTAAAATCAATCTGTAATCTATTCTCTACCTTTATAAATGAACACGGATAAGGAACAACCTTATCGTTCATACGTGCCAATTCTCCAAGTTTAATCGCTGCCTCGCCGTCATAAGTAGAATGCTGACATATACCTGTCATCGCACTAACTGCATCAAATAATCTGCCACATGTGCCAGCGTTAACGATATTAAGTTGATTCGTAACCATAGAGCTTAGAATATTAATCTCTGCTTCTTTGTCAGAGAAAATCTGCTTGGCGTAGTCTTCTCCCTTTTTCCTAACAAAGAGATAAGCATTCCTACAGCATTTCTCCATGGCTCCTTAATGGCCTTCTCCACTCCTGGTAATGGGGTGTAGCGCAAATGGCCTAGCCGCTTGTATTGAGTATATCCACCATAAAAAATTTCAAAGCCCCATATACAACCATCCGTGCCATATCCTGTTCCATCTAGAATAATCCCATACGTATCACCATAAAGGTCGTTTTCACCCATACAGGCCGCCATATGTGCATGATGGTGTTGCACCTCAAGGATTTCACTAAAATGATAATCATTGAGTATAGTACGGTTTAAATAACTTGGGTGTGCATCAATGACTGCTGTATCTTTTGGGATATCAATCCATTTAAGTAAATGGTCTAATTCATGTTTAAAATGATCAATCGTCTCGATATTTTCCAAATCCCCAATATGGGGTCCAATAAAGATTTGCTGATTTCTGCCAATCGAAAAGGTATTTTTCTGCTGTCCACCAAAGGCGACAATACCGGTTACATCAGATTGGATTGGAAGCGGATCTGGGACATATCCTCTTGAACGCCGTAAAAAGTCTGGACCTTGATTGCTCCATTGGATGACAGAATCATCAACCGGATGTAAGATTTCTCGATTATGAATGAGATAATAATCAGCAATTTCATTTAAATAATGAAAGACCTGATCCTCATTGAAAATCATCGGCAGACCTGAAGGATTCGCACTCGTCATCACAAGACAGCTGACGGCAGACTTATCAAATAACAAATGGTGAAGCGGTGAATACGGTAGCATTACACCAATTGTTTCCATGCCTGGGGCAATCTCTTCAGCCAAATCACCACTTTTTTTCTTTCGTAACACAACAATTGGTGCTTCTGGACTTTGTAAAAGGAGTGCCTCTTCTTCGTTAACATCAGCAAACCGTTGAATCTCCTCCAGAGTAGAGGCCATTACCGCAAGCGGCCGAACTTTTCTTTTCTTTCTTATCCGGAGCTGCTCAACTGCTTTGACGTTCCGAGCATCACAACAAAGATGGTAGCCACCGATCCCTTTTACCGCCACTATCTTACCCAACTCTAACATTCTAATACCCTCGGCAAGTGGATCATTTAACTCTACCAAATTACCCGTTCCATCAAACAACGAAATCTGTGGTCCACATTTCGGACAGGCAATTGGCTGAGCATGATGCCTGCGATTCAAGGGATTTTCATATTCTGTTAGACAGTCAGGACACATATGGAAGTCACCCATCGTTGTATACGGCCGATCATAGGGAAGCTCTCGAATGATTGTGTACCTTGGTCCACATTGCGTACAATTAATAAACGGATAGCGATAACGAAAATCAGTAGGATTGTTCATTTCTTGAAGACAATCCTCACACACCGCCGAATCGATTGGAATGACCAGCATCGACGTCCCACTACGCTCACTGCTTATAATTGAAAAAGTTGAATATTGTTTTACTTTTGCCTCGTTGACTATGATTTTATTAATTTTGGATAGCCGAGGTGGCTTCGTTTCTAAATCAGATAAAAAAGCATGCAGTGATTGCTCGTCACCTTCAATATGAATCTTAACTCCATCCATGTTATTTTGAACGGTTCCAACTAAGCTGTACTTTTCTGCTAATCCAAACACAAATGGTCTAAATCCAACACCCTGCACCCTTCCCTGAACGGAAACCTTTACTGCCCGAAGCATGCTGAATACGCGTCCTCAATCCAAGATAGCCAATGTTCAAAGCCTTCCTTCGTTGTGGCCGATAATGGAATAAGCTTGGATTCTGGGTTAATCATTTGCAAATCTTCTTTTGCTTGATTGACATCAAAATTTAAATACGGGAGTAGATCAATTTTATTTACAAGAACAAGCTCGGTTCTCATAAACATCTGTGGATATTTTGGAATTTTATCATTTCCCTCAGGTACACTTAATACGGCGATTTTATGATGTTGGCCTAAATCATAGCCAGAAGGGCAAACTAAATTACCAACGTTTTCTATAAATAAAAGATCAATCTCATCTAGGTCCAATTCTGCTAGAGAAGCGGCTATCATTCTAGCATCTAGATGACAACCACCATGTGTGTTAATTTGAACTGCCTTTGCCCCAAGTGCTCGAATACGATCGGCATCTCTTTCGGTTGCTAAATCCCCTTCAATAACGGCGATTCTGTAACGATTCGAAAGTGACCTAACCGTTTCTTCCAGCAACGTTGTTTTTCCCGCTCCAGGAGAACTCATCATATTAACAACAAAGGTACTTGTATCAGCAAATAATCCTCTATTAAACTCTGCTGCCTTATTATTGTTCGTTAATACATCTGTTCTTAATGTTACTTTCATGTTGGTTATCTCCCTTCATATGACAACACTTGAAATGTCTCACCTGACGTTACCTTACCCGATGGAAGTTGACATACAGGACATTGAGCAATTCGTTGGTCAGGCTGATATTCTTCCCCACAAAATATACACTTTGCTTTTGCCTCTTCAAGATGGATTTCTAATACGGCATCATGATGGATAAAGTGTGGATTCTGTTCTTTAAAAATAGCAAATGCCATAATAAGCGCATCAGGCAAAACATTGCTGATTTTTCCGACTACTAATTCCACCTTATCTAGCTTTTTAATCCCTTTTGTCAAGGCATCCTCTTGAATAATGTTTAACACGTCTCCCATTAAGGACATTTCATGCATTAGAATCATTCCTTATCGATAGCCTATCATCATTCGCTTTGATTCCAATATAATAGCCGTCTTGTTTTCTTGTGATCGGAAGGTCGAAAAAAGTGAGCTCCCCACTATTTGTTCGAAAATTATAATCTTTCTCACAATTAAAACATTTACAAGTTAACAATAGGGCTGATAAATGAAGAAGATTGGAACATGAAGGGCAAATGCCACTAATTGCCCTCATGTTCCCTTCCTCTTGAATCACGAATATTGACTTATTTTTCACATAAAACTGATTCAGCTTTTCAAATGGATACTCGCTGCTACATAGATACAACCATTGAATTCCGAGGATACGGTCTGTTGTTTTTTCAAGTGTTTCCAAATCATCCTCGATAAATGGCTCAAATACTGTTTTGACGGTCTGAAGCAAACCTTTACCCATTTCCTTAAAAAAACTTTCTCTGTTCACGCAGATTCTCTCCAACGAATGACTTGTTGTCTAACCATCTCTGCTAAATCAACCAGCTTCGACTGATTCACCTCTGTCAATTGGACACCCAATTCCAAACTGGTAGGCTGCATCCCAATCATAACGATGTTCTTTGGGAATTTCTCTCTTAATTTTGCTGCAAATAGAACCTCTTGAAAGCCTAATTGGTGAATCGACATTTTAATGCCAAAATAGGCAGGAATCTCTTCACCCTCAAGCTGAATAATTGTTCCACCAGGTTTGCCAGCATTAATGGCATCGATGACAATTAAGTGATCTGTATCCTCTACAGGACCTAGCAGCTTCATTCCATCAGTCGATCCCTCGATAATTTCTATACCTTCATCGTTATCGAATATCTTCTCGAGAAGCCGGGATGATATGGACACCCACTCCTTCATCAGAAAAGATGCTGTTTCCAATCCCTAGGATTGTTATCTTGTTTTCTACGCTGTTATTCTCCATCTTTTCCTCCAATCGCCTTTTTCGGTTCCACTTTGTAGCCCGTTCCAATCGAAGATAATGTACCATTTCGTTCTAAATAATCATCACGCCAAGCTAGATAGATATGAATTACGGAAAAAACCATAAATGCCCAGGCGACAAGATGATGCCATGAACGAATGGAATAGCTATCACCAAAGATCCAAGGAACCCAAGAAAACAAGGCTGCAAAAAACGTTTCTGGCTGTGGTTCAAAATAAAGATAAAAGCCTGTCAAAATAATGGCAATTGAGCCAATTCCAATAAACACGATATAGCTCATAATGGCTAAAGGATTATGCCCAACATAATGAGGCTTTTTATGTTTCATGAACAAATAAAACTTTACTGTTTCGATCATTTCTTTCCAGTAAATTAAGCGAAAAATATTCTGAGAAGAATATTTATTTCCTGCAAATATCCAATAAAAACGATAAATGGAATTAGCAGTGAACACAAATGCTGCGAAGAAATGAATATACCGGACCCATCCCATTAAATTGGAATAATAGGCTTCCTCTGGCATTGTAGCTGCCGCGAACGGTTTTCCAATGTATATTCCTGTAACCATTAAAACCAGAATGGCAATAGCGTTAACCCAGTGCCAAATCCGAACCGGTAACTCCCAAACATAGACTTTCACCTGATCCGTCCCAATGGGTTTATAGCTTGGTGGACGATGACGTCTAAAGCTGGTTTCGCTGTTTTCTCCAGGTGCAAGCGGTATCGAACCCTTTTTCCTGTGAATGATTTTTGGATTAGGCATTTAGTACTCCCCTATCCGATTCGAATTTCTGTAGTCTGTTTATTTTCCAAATCGGTTAAATGAACAGCACAGGCAAGGCAAGGGTCAAAAGAGTGGACGATTCGTAAAATTTCTAAAGGCTTTTCCTTATCTAATAAAGGTGTTCCTTTTAGAGACGCCTCATAAGCACCAATTTTCCCTTTGTTATCCTTCGGAGACGCATTCCAGGTAGTTGGTACAACAGCCTGATAATTTTTCGTCTTACCGTCTTCTATTTCAATCCAATGTCCTAATGCCCCACGAGGTGCTTCCATCCAGCCAACACCTTGGGCTTTTTTCGGCCAGCTTTCAGGCTCCCATTTCGACCGATCAAACGTTATTTGATTTCCGTTCTTAACGTTTTTAAGCAATTCGTCCATGTCATTTCGCAACCAGTCCGCGATTAACACAGATTCAAGACCACGCGCTATCGTACGTCCAAGGGCGGATTGTAAAGCTGACATTGGGATATCTAATTTCTTCAATGTTTCATCTACAAGAGACACAATGTCTTTTTTCCCTGATGCGTAGCCGACCATCAATCGAGCAAGCGGTCCAGTTTCCATCGCATGCCCTTTCCAACGAGGCGCTTTCAACCAGCTGTACTTTTCATCGGTATTTAATTCTTTAAACGGCGCTTTAGGACCAGAATATTTCAATGTGGTTTCTCCATCCCACGGATGCTTACCCACTCCGCCATCTTTTCCGTCATACGTATACCATGAATGATCGATAAATTCTTGAACATGCTCTGGATTTGTCAGGTCAACATCTAATACTTCATTCAAATTACCATTCAAGATTACGCCGCGAGGCATCCGATAAAGCTTTGGATCGTTGATACTACCAGTTGAGAAATCACCATAGCACAAGTAATTGTTCAAGCCTCCGCCATATGTCCAATCCTTGTAATAAGAGCCAATCGCAAGAAGGTCCGGAATATAAACCTGGTTAACAAATTCCTTCGCTTGATCGATTAATTGAGATACTCTCATTAATCGTTCCGCATGAATGCCATTATCGCTATTAACATCTAGCGGTGTAGCCATTCCGCCTACAAGATAATGCGGATGCGGATTTTTCCCTCCGAAAATAGTATGTATTTGGACAATTTCCTTTTGCCAATCCAACGCCTCGAGATAGTGAGCAACAGCTAGCAGATTCACTTCAGGTGGAAGCTTATAGGCTGCATGTCCCCAATATCCATTCGCAAAAATCCCTAACTGTCCACTTTCCACTAACTTCTTCACCTTGTTTTGTACATCTTTAAAATATCCAGGTGATGATTTTGGCCAGCTTGAAATGGATTGAGCGATTTTTGATGTTTCATCTGGATTTGCATCTAATGCGCTAACAACATCTACCCAATCCAATGCATGTAAATGATAGAAATGAACAACATGATCATGTAAAAATATTACTTCATTCATGATTTCACGGATTAAATGGGCATTTCGAGGAATGTTAATCTTCAAGGCATCCTCTACAGAACGAATGGAAGCTAACGCATGAACGGTTGTACATACCCCACAAATACGTTGTATGTATGCCCAAACGTCCCGCGGGTCACGATCACGGACAATTAACTCAAGTCCGCGTACTGCTGTACCCGAACTATACGCATTTTTAATTACGCCTGAATCATCAATATCTGCCTCAATTCTAAGGTGACCTTCAATTCTAGTAATCGGATCTACAACTATTCGCTCGCTCATTCATCTTCCCCCCGTTTATCATCATGCTTCTTCTTCATAACAGTGAGTCCTGCGTGAACAGCAACTCCTGCAGCTGTTAATCCTACTGCTGCTACACCAACTTGATCAGGGTTCATCGTTGTCTGAGTACCTGGTATTTTTGCTCGGCGAACAAAGAATGGACCATTATCCCAGAAACCTTCCTCCGAACAACCAATACATGGATTTCCGGATTGAATCGGATAGCTTACGCCACCGTTCCAGCGCATTTCTGCACAGGAATTATATGTAGTTGGGCCTTTACAGCCTACTTTGTATAAACAATATCCTTGTTTTGCTCCTTCATCATCGAAGGATTCAACAAAAAGTCCAGCATCAAAATATGCTCTTCGATTGCATTTATCATGGATTCTATGACGATAAAATGCTTTTGGCCGCCCTAAATGATCCAATTCTGGTAGTGAACCAAATGTAAGATAATGAGCGATAACCCCTGTCATCACTTCTGCAATCGGTGGACAACCAGGAACTAATATGACTGGCTTTCCGCTAACAAAGCTCGTAATTGGCTTTGCTCCTGTTGGATTTGGCTTTGCCGCTGGAATCCCTCCCCATGAAGCACAGCTTCCATAGGAGATAATAGCACTTGCACCCTTTGCCACTTCCTTAAAGGTTTCCTTCGCAGATTTTCCTGCCACTGATAAAAAGGAATCATCCTCCAGGGATACTTCCTTCAACTGCTAGAACATATTCCCCGTCATAATCCTTTAACACTTGCTCCATTGCAGCTTCGACCTGATGACCTGAAGCAGCGGATAATACTTCAGAATATTCTAGTGAAATCAAGTTAAGTAGAACGCTTTCAATCTTAGGATGGGCACTTCTAATAAATGATTCTGAACAACCTGTACAATCTTGAAGCTGAAGCCAAATAACTGGTACTCGAGTTTTTGTTTCCATAGCTTTTACTACTTTATCGGACTGTGAAAAATCCAAGCCCATTGCCGCCGTCAATGCTGTGCACATTTTAAGGAAATCTCGGCGTGAAAAACCATGTTCTAAAGCTGTTTCATAAATTGTTTTCTTTCTCATCTTCATTTTCCCTCCCTTATTCTGCTAAAATTGTTATGATTTCAGCGTAAATATAGCACGAAAATCGCACAAAAGTCCTAATGTTTTCATAATTGACACACATTATCCTTAACTTCGTTTCCACAGTGTTTATGCACCGTTATTATATAAATAACCAAATTCAAGTTTTAAATATTGGTAACCCCTTGGACATAAATACATAAAAGCATAAAAAAACAAGCTATCTGATTTAGATAGCTTGTTTTTAATTATACGATTTCGGTTGAGTCACTGTTTTCTTCTTCCCATTTTTGTTCTCGTTTTAATTTACGCTTATAAACGATCTTCGATAAATTGATACTAATTTCGTACAGCATCAATAATGGGAGAGTTACAAGAAAATCAGAAATAAAATCTGGTGGTGTAATGATAACCGCAATGATAATCAACACAAAATAAGCATATTTTCTTAGTTTTGAAAGCACAAACGGATTGATAATACCAAGTGATGTTAAAAACATGACAACGACTGGGAGCTCAAATAATACTCCGAACGGTAATGTCATATTCAAAACAAATCGAAAATACTTATCCGCTGTAAAATTAGTAACGAACATCTCGCCACCGAGATTAATTAAGAAATCCATTACCATTGGAAAAATAACGAAATATCCGAAACACAATCCAACAATAAATAGAATAAATAATGCGGGCACATACGATAAGGACACTTTGATTTCAAGTGGTTTTAACGCTGGTTTGACAAACATCCAAATTTGAATGGCTAAAATAGGGATGGTTGCAGCAATGGCTATGACTGATGCAATCATTAAGTAGACCCAGACAATGTCACTCGGTCCAAGGACAATCAGTTTTACTTCTAAATCCTTAACGAACCACTGATAAATTTCTTCTACATACATAAAGCCGACGATAAAAAAGACAATAAAAGCGGCGACTGTAATGATTAATCGCTTTCGCAATTCATCTAAATGCTCAATGATATTTAACTCTTTATCTTCCATGTTAAATCCCCTGCCAATAAAATCTTAACGATGATAAGAAACACAGAAACGCCATTTATTATTGATAACCTGGCGTTTCAATTTACTCTTATTCGAAAAAAAGGGTGTAAGATAAATCTTACACCTTTATTTTGTAGCGTTCTTCTTATCTTCTTCAAATTCTTCTATTACGTCACTAGTAAGTTCACGAGTAGACTTCTTAAATTCACGAAGTGTTTGACCAAATGCCCGACCGATTTCAGGTAATTTCTTTGGTCCAAAAATAATTAAGGCCAGAGTGAGGATTAGGATAAGCCCTGGAACTCCAATATTTGAAAGCATAAGTACATCCCCTTATCAAATTGACTTAATATAATGCTAACATGATTATAGTATTTAAACACTAATTTGTACTTAAAGAAAGCAATTGTTCACAATTTGTTCATAAAAAAACTAATTCTTCGTGCAGTGTGACTTTTTTCATTCAATATTGTTCACAAAAAATGTCCTAACTATGACTAAACTAGAAGGTTAAACAGATGTTCATTTTTATTAATTTCAGTGAACGGGAAGCCCTTCTTTTGCATCCTTGTAATCAACGCTTCATAATCATATGGATATTTAAGCTCAATTCCGACAAGAGCTGGACCATTTTCTTTATTATTCTTCTTTGTAAATTCAAAGCGGACAATATCATCCGTTGGGCCTAATACTTCATCTAAGAATTCTCTTAAGGCACCAGCACGCTGAGGGAAATTAACAATAAAATAGTGTAGTAATCCTTCATATTGAAGCGATCGTTCTTTAATTTCCTGCATCCGCGCAAAGTCATTGTTCCCGCCGCTTACAATACACACTACTGTTTTTCCTTTAATCTCTTCACGATATAAATCTAGTGCAGCAATCGGCATCGCACCTGCAGGCTCAGCAACAATCGCATGTTCATTATAGAGTTCAAGAATTGTTGTACACACCTTTCCTTCTGGAACAGGGATGATATCATCAACAAGACTCTGGCAAATATCAAATGTTTTTTCACCCACACACTTTACTGCCGCTCCATCAACAAATTTATCAATTTCATCAAGTGCAGATACTTGATTGTGTTCAAAAGAAAACTTCATTGAAGCCGCGCCTTCAGGCTCTACTCCGATCATTTTCGTTTGCGGAGAAATACTTTTTGTATAAGTACTGAGGCCTGCCATTAAGCCGCCGCCGCCAATACTAGCAAACATAAAATCAATTGGCTCCTCACAATCCTGCAGGATTTCAACCGCAACTGTACCTTGCCCAGAAATAACTCGCTCATCATCAAACGGGTGGACAAATTGTCTGTTCTCTCGCTGGCAACAAGCCCAAGCCTCATTGTAGGAATCATCAAAAGTGTCTCCTACTAGAATAATTTCTACAAAATCTCTTCCAAACATTTCAACCTGACTGATTTTTTGTCGAGGCGTTGTAGTTGGCATGAAAATTTTCCCTTGAACGCCTAATTGTCTGCATGCATAAGCAACACCTTGTGCATGATTCCCGGCACTTGCGCACACCACGCCATTAGCCAGTTCATCATCCGTAAGTGTTTTCATCATATAATAGGCCCCTCTTAATTTAAAAGAGCGTACATGCTGCAAATCCTCACGTTTTAAATATACGTTACAATTATATTTTTCGGATAACCGCTCATTTTTTTGCAATGGAGTATGGGCAACGATATCCTTAAGTTGTTGGTTTGCAATGAGAATGTCTTCTACCTGCACCCATTTCTTTTTGACCACTTTTTGTTCCATATCTTACCCTTCTTCCTTTTTCCGATATTAATATTCGTAAATTATACCACTTTGGGGTTTGTTTTCAATGTTATTTTTTTAAAATTTCAATTTTATAAACTATTTTTTAGGATAAAACAATGTGATTAACACATATACTAGATAACAATGGGATTGGGGTGAGGAAATGGAATTTTCATTATGTAGCCTTGACAGTGCCTTACCAGTCGAAATTACACTTGATGAAGATAATGGAAGATTTATGATTAGAAAAAGTGATACGAGTGGTGAGATATTTAATAGCCCTAAGGAGCTTATTGAATGGGTTAAAACAAATTTCACCGAAGATGAATTTTGTGATGACCGAGAATTCAAGGGGATGATGAAGGTTCTAGAAAGCTACGAAACCAATTCCACTTTGTATGGATAATGATTTGTAAGGACGAATTCATGCAGATCATGATGTGCTTACATTATGAAAAAAGCCTCTCATACGGAGGCTTTTCTCATGATGCAATCGTTCTTTTGTCCATGTTTGCTAAAATAAACTGTCTTGTCTCTTCCGCCACTTCCTTGATGGATGCAGGATTTGTTGTTAAATGTGATAGAATCGGTTTACCAATATGAATTCTAATTGTTGCAGGCCAGGACTAAGCGATTATTCTTTTCAAAAACATCAGCAGTTCCACTAATCGATATTGGAACAATTGGAGCATTGGCATCTATTGCAATTCTGAACCCACCTGGTTTAAACTCTCCCACAGCCCCACCCTTGCTTCTGGTCCCCTCTGGAAAAAGCACTAGGGAATGTCCCTCTTTTACGCTTGCAGCTGCCTCTTTAATCGCTCTAACTGATTGTCTACGATCCTTTCGATCTAGAAACACACAATTCATCACCTTCATCCAGGATGAAAGAATTGGAACCTTACTAACCTCAATTTTTGAAATAAACCCAAATGGTTTATTAACGAACCCTAACAAAACTGGAATATCGAAATCACCAACATGGTTACAAACAATGACAACTGGACCATCTGGAATATTCTCTTGCCCCTCGACAATGATCTTGGAACCTGTAATTTTCATGATTGTTTGCGACCATTTTCGAGGGATTTCATGAATCATTTTATTTTTTTGAGCAACTGGTATGGATGGATCAAGCTTTTTCATTTTGGATAATGTCGGTATGCTATATAAAAGAAAGCCAACAAAATAACTGAAAAAGGCAATTAATCGAAACATGAACGTATGCACCTCCAAAATCTATTTCTTCATTATATAGCAAGGATTCTTTTGTGAGGTATGTAATTATGGAAAATTTTTCGAAATCGCGTGGGGGGTCGAATAAAAAATAACCCAAGTCGGTGATTATTGCCGCTTGGGTTACTTGTATCAATATTATTTACTTCCGTTCATAAGTGAAAAACTCGTAATCGTATGGATTTTTCTCATCCTTTAATCCAGGTTCATGGAAAATTTCATTCCATTCATCCATTGCGATTTCAGGGAAATAAGTATCCCCATCAAATGAATAATCAATCTTCGTAATATACAGGCGATCTGCAACTGGAAATACTTCTTTAAAGATTTCTGCCCCGCCAATAACAAAAATTTCTTGTTCTTTTAATCCTCTTGAAAACTCTATTAGCTCTTCAACAGAATGAAGGACAGTACAGCCTTCACTGGAATAGTCCTTATTTCTTGTGACGATGATATTTTCCCTACCAGGGAGGGGGCGACCAATTGATTCATGTGTTTTTCTTCCCATTGCAATTGGGTGTCCCATCGTCGTTCTTTTAAAAAACTTCAAATCCTCAGGTAAATGCCACGGAAGCTGATTATCTTTGCCAATTACCCGATTTACATCCATTGCCCATATTAATGAGATCATACACTGACTACCCCCTTAATGTGAGGATGCGGGTCATAACCCTCCAAGCTAAAATCTTCAAACTTAAAGCTGAAAATGTCCTTCACTTCCGGGTTCAGCTTCATCGTTGGTAAGGTGCGCGGCTCGCGCGATAATTGAAGTTTTACCTGGTCTAGATGGTTTAAATAAATATGCGTGTCACCGAATGTATGAATAAACTCACCAGGCTCTAAATCACATACTTGGGCAACCATTAAAGTAAGCAGTGCATAAGAGGCAATATTGAATGGCACCCCAAGAAACACATCAGCTGAACGTTGATAAAGCTGACATGAAAGTTTTCCATCTGCAACGTAAAATTGGAACATACAGTGGCACGGCGGAAGAGCCATTTTTGGGATCTCTGTCACATTCCAGGAATTAACAATTAATCTTCTTGAATCTGGATTGTTTTTTAACTGATGAATCAGATCACTTATTTGGTCCACAGTTGTACCATCTGCACCCGTCCACGAACGCCATTGATGCCCGTATACCGGTCCGAGTTCACCGTTTTCATCTGCCCATTCATTCCAAATACGAACTCCATGATCCTGTAGGTATTTGACATTTGTGTCACCATTTAAAAACCAAAGAAGTTCATGAATAATCGATTTCAAATGTAGCTTTTTTGTTGTGATAAGAGGAAAACCTTCTTTCAGATCAAATCTCATTTGATAACCAAATGTGCTGATTGTACCCGTTCCTGTTCGGTCCTCTTTTTTCACTCCGTTTTCTAAAAGATCCTTACATAGCTGCAAATATTGTTCCATTTGTCTACACACCTTTACTAACTGGCAATGTTAAGCTCGATTGTTGATTTCCGCTCCAGGCACTCGCTTTCCGCGGGGAGTCCAGGGAGCCTCCTCGGCGCTATGCGCCTGTGGGGTCTCCCGTGACACGCTTCTCCCGCAGGAGTCTCGCGCCTTCCGCTCCAATCAACAAGTGAACAAAATCAATAATGAACTTTAACACTGCCTATTAATGTAACATTTAAGTTTTATTTTATCGTAGATAAGCTATTAAAAAAAGCATATGTTTTTGGGGCCTCTTTTTTTAATATTTCTTTCGTCTCTTCACTTAGATAGTACATCGCAAAGGTTTCGGCAAAGTACTCTTCTGGATAATTTATAAAGTAGGATTGACCTGGAAATAAGATATTACGCTCCTGCTTCCATATTTTCAAATAAGTAGGGTTTGAGCGGATTTCGTCGTAGACATAGCGATCGATTGAATGGGCGAGCTCATGAAGCTCTAAATTAACAGACCCATGCCCGCTTCCTTTCGCACTGGCCCCAATTTTGACAAGGACTACCTTCGAACCCCCTACACCTGGAACATCATCCCATGTTTTATTACTAGTATACCCTCTTGGAATAACACCCTTTAAATGCTCTGCTGTTGGTTGATCCGTTAAATTTCCCTCAAACAGATGCAGTTGTATTCCCTCCTCAACCATTTTTGATAAAATGGTACTAGGAAGCTTGTCTAAGCGCGAGATAATTTTCGATGCTTCTGCTTGATCAAAATCTGATTCTGGTAAATAAACGAGTTTGCCAAGCTGTGCCTGTGAACGTAGCTGAAGAGATTGTAATAATGTGGATTGCGGTGTGTAATCACGTAGAGCAATTCCATCACCTTTCGCCTGGGTATGACCTAATAAAGGAACGGAGAAAGCAATCAAAATAACTAAGATGATTAATTTCCGCATATGCCTCTCCTTTTCATATATATTGGAGGATTATTGAATGATAGAAAAAATAGATAAGAACCACTCACTATACGCCGTTCACCTTGACCTAATAGAAGACATAGAGATTCCAATTGGAAAACTAGGAACCTACCATTTTCCAAAAGGTGCGTACATTTATGTCGGAAGCGCAAAAAGAGCTATAGTTCACCGCTTAAATCGGCATAAAAAAATCGAGAAACCAAAAAGATGGCATATCGATTATTTGCGTCCTTATTGTGAGATTACTAAAATTATAACATACGAGTTGGAAAATGGAGAGTGTCTCCTTGCTGAGAAATTAAGGAAGGAAGTGAATGGAACGCTGCCAATCAAAGGATTTGGTGCATCCGATTGCCATTGTCCTTCACATTTGATCCACTATATCCCAAATTATTCCAATTAAAATTCTGTACAAAAAAACAGCTGACTCTGCAAATTACAGGATCAGCTGTTTTTTCATGATTAACTTCCGGGTTGACTGCTTGCTTTCTTTTTTTCATAAAATGAACAACAAAGGTAGCACCAAATGTGATTAATAAAACAATAAAGAAATAGATATGATCAATATGGACACCAAAGACACCAACAAACATCTTTAAAGCGATGATCAAAATGAGAATGTACGCTGTTGCCTCTAGCTCAGGAACGTGATCAATTAGTTTTAAAAATACCCAGGCGACCCCACGCATCATGAGAACGCCAAGGATACCGCCCATTAATAAAACCCAAACTTCCTGACTGATTCCAAATGCAGCTAAAACACTATCAACGGAAAAGGCGATGTCCATTAATTCAACTGAAACAACCGTTCCCCAAAAGGTTCCAAAAAGTCTAAAAAATAATCCATTTTGATTTAGTCCTTCTACATCTTCTTCAACATCGACACCTTTTCGGCGGTCGATAAAATACTTAATCGATAACCAAGCTAAGTATCCAGCACCAAGTACCTTAACCCACCATAACTTGATTAAATAAACTCCGACGCCGATGGCAATGAAACGAAATGTGTAAGCGCCTATCAATCCGTAGAACAATGCTTTTTTTCGTTTATTTGCCGGTAAATGTTTAACCATAACCGCGAGCACAAGGGCGTTGTCTGCAGATAGCAACCCTTCTAAAATTACTAGCGTTCCAATTAACCCCCAGCTAACTGGATCTGTTAATACCTGTACCCACATATGAAAATCAAAAAACTGAGCATATGTGTTAATAAAGTCTTGCATCATGAAAAAGCTCCCCAATCATTTACATTCTAAAAGGATGGTGACTCATTTGACTGATCCGTCCTTTTAGCTAAAAATCCTCTATTTGTTTTTATATAATGTTTTCATCTCTGTCTGAAAATAAACGAAATTATGGTGAATATTAACTCATCCAATTAGGAGGAGTATTTTTTGCCCAATAGATAGAACCTAAATCATGATGGGCTTGATATTGGTCGTGATAAGTATGATAGTGAAAATTAAACCAATAACCCTCCTGTGGTGGTTGGTCCCGACGGACATGAAAGCGAATGACATCTATCCCCGTTTTTTGATTTGTAATATGGAAGATTCGTTCTGACCTTCCTTTACTTGGCCCTTCTGATACAGCTAGATGAACTAAATCGTCTTCAGGATATTGTTCCGCAACAGATGATATCACCTTTTCAATATTTGGCAGAATCACTTCATGAAAATCATCTTTAATTATTGGTTTGATTTTTTGACCAAATTTTGTAAAGGATTGTTCTTCTGCATCCTTTACGCGTAATTGTACCCATTTTTGTTTAGTAGACAGTAGATTTTCTTCGCGTTCTTGCAGAAAGTCGCTTGTTCGATTTTCTAACGATGTTTCCGAAGCAACATTAGACGATACCTCTACAATGGTTTCACTCTCTAATGTTTTTTCTCTATCAACTTTATCAATTAACAGGGTTTGTGGCGGAGTGACAAGGCCGAACGTTAAAACGGAAATTAAAACAACTAGCGATTTTTGTAACCATTTTGGCATGGACAATGATGCTCCTTTCTAACTCACTTAACTTGCGTGTGCAGTATGCCACTTTTGCGGATATTTTCTAATGCTTGTACTATTTCTGATTCTGGCTGAACTAGGGCAATCCGAACATATCCTTCTCCCCATTGCCCAAATGCATTCCCTGGAGTAACAACAACATTCGCTTTCTCAATTAATTGAATCGTAAAGCTTTTTGATGTGTATCCTTCAGGTATTTTAGCCCAAATAAACATCGATGCTTTCGGGCTTTCGATGGTCCAGCCCAGCTCCTTAAATCCATTCACTAACAAGTCTCGCCTCTTCTTATAAATCTGTCGGTTTTGATCGAGATAATTAGAAGTGTCTCTTAAGGCTAAACACGCTGCAGCTTGTACAGGTAAAAATACCCCATAATCAAGGTTGGACTTTAGTTGTCCCAACATACTAAGAACTTCCGCATTACCTGCCGCATAAGCAATCCTAGCTCCTGCCATACTAAAGCTTTTTGAAAGAGAGTTCATTTCAATTCCAACATCAATTGCACCCGGAACAGATAAAAAGCTAATCGGCTTCTCATCAAAATAGAGTTCGGAATAAGCAAAATCATGAAGCACAACAATATTATGTTTTTTCGCAAACTGAACAACTTCCGAAAAAAACTCCTCAGTAGCCAGTGCGGGTACAGGGTTTCCAGGAAAGTTCAATATCATTAATTTAGTTTTTTCAATAATTTCTTCAGGAATCTCTGCCAAATTTGGCAAAAATTGATTTTCTTTTAATAATGGCATCGGGTAAATTTCAGCAGATGCAAGCTTTGCGCCTGCAAAATAAGCTGTATACCCAGGATCCGGCATAAGGATATAGTCACCAGGGTTGCATAAAACGAGCGGTAGATGGACTAAACCATCCTGCGACCCCATTAACAAGAGAACTTCATCTTCTGGATTTAGTCTTACAGAGAAACTTCTATTATAATAGTCTGCGACCGCTTGATTAAAATCAGCAGTACCGCTTAATGAATAAGCAAATGAATTCCCTAGTTCGACCAATTCTTTTAGTTTGTTTTGAACAAAAACAGGTGGAGGCAAATCCGGGCTTCCAATACTTAAATCAATAACATGATGCCCTTTGGCGAGCTGCGACTTTTTTAAATGTGTTAGTTCTGCAAAAACGCTTTCTGTAAAAGCATTCATCCTATCTGCGGAATGGATGTTCATTGTTGATCCTCCAATATGTAGAACTCTAGTATTATTACGATATATTATACTCTTATATTCAATAAAAAAAAGTAGTACTCTTTTTATCGTTTTTCAATTGTACCAAAATGGAATTTGGAAGACTTTCTTATCATCACGTTAAATCCATATTTGTTAAAACGTTCGCTACGAAAATGGTCCTTCAGCACAATCCTGTGCCTTGCTACTCTATACGCTTCCTTCATGATTTCATGAGTTAAATCATCATGAATTGCAAACCGACTCAACGATTTTATTCCATCAGATTCAATGACAGGCTCTTCAAACATCGGATCGAAATAAACGACATCAAAGCTGGCAGATTTTTGCGCCTTTAAGAAATCATAAGAGTTTGCGTAATGGATTTCAATCATTTTCATCGCTTCGTTCATTAACAAGAGTTCCGGAATCCCATTGCTGTAATCCTTCTTTAACCATATAGGCTAAATATTTATTCCCCTCGATTCCGACAACACTTCCCGTTACACTAACGGCATAGCTTGCAATAATACTATCAGATGCCAGTCCCAGTGTACAATCTAATAGAGTCATACCTTTTTCGATTTTAGCGGCATCGAGGAAAGGATCATGCTCGTTATTTATCAGCCTTTTTATTCGAAACATTGCAGAATTAGGGTGAAAAAAGAACGGATCTGGCTCTTGATATGGGTATAGTTCCAGTCGTTTTTTCCCAACAACAATACAATCATCCTTAGCTACATCTTGAAGTGTGCTCACCGATTTTTTATTTCGTTCCATATAAGGAATCTGTAATTCTTCAGCCACTTTCATCGCTTGATGATTCAGTTGCAAATTTGTTCTACCTGCTGTCGTAATAAACATGTCTTCACCTATCGTTTTTCCCTATTATAACCTATATTGAATGAATTATTGTTGCAGTAAAGCTTCAAAAGGAATTTATCCTTATAAAAGGATGTGTTAAAGAACGATTTTAATTTTTTGGCACTCTGTTGATTGGAACGGAAGGTGCGAGACTCCTGCGGGAGAAGGTGTCTTGGGAGACCCCACAGGCGCTAAAGCGCCGAGGAGGCTCCAGGACTCCCCCGCGGAAAGGGAGTGCCTGCAGCGGAAATCAACAGACAAATTTAATACAGCCTATAATAAAAGAGATGCCGCAGCATCTCTTTGAAATTAACAGTTTTCATTTAAAGCGGTGAGGAGATTCTCCATAATCGCTTCCATTGTTTGACCTTCAATTTCATGACGAGGAATGAAGTGGACTACTTCTTTTCCTTTTAACAGAGCCATTGATGGTGAAGATGGTTCATATCCGGTAAAATATTCACGCATTTTTGCTGTGGCATCCTTTTCTTGACCAGCAAAAACGGTAACTAAATGATTTGGTTTTTTCGCTGCCTGTGTTAAAGCTTGCGTCACGGCAGGGCGTGCTAGGCCTGCTGCACATCCACAAACAGAGTTAACAACTACAAGCGTTGTTCCTTCAACATTGCTTATAAATTGATCAACTTCCTCAGCCGTTAATAATTCTTGAAAACCTGCTTGGACTAGCTCTTCTCTCATAGGTTTTAACATTTGTCTCATGTATTCTTCGTAAGCCATTGACATAAACATTCCTCCTCCAGCTGTTTAACAACTTCCTTCTATCTATTGCAGTGTAACATACTCCATTTACTGCAAACAACGGATAAGAGCATTAACACTTTATTTAACTTAATTATTTCTGAATGCTCGTTCATTGTTCGTCGCGATTTCTGGCTTCGGTCATTTGTTTCCATACAGAACCTTTCGCCTCTTCGCCACCTTCAATCCTTGCGATGGCCATTTTAATTTGTAAACTGACCTCAAATTCAGGGTCATTTTCAGCACTTTTTAGCGCTTCGAGAGCCCGCTCATCACCTGCTTCATATAAGAACATCGCAGCGCGCCAGCGAACTAGTTTACTTTCATCCTTTAAGGCTTTGATCATTTCATCGATTGCTTTGGTAAAACCCAAGTCTGATAGACAGTCACCTGCCGTACGTCTCACTGTTACCGTTTTATCAGCTAAGGCACGATAGAGATAAGGCAATACCTTCTCATCCTTAATCATTCCCAAATAAACTGTAGCTAATCTACGAATTGATGCTTTTTCGTCTCTTAAAGCTTTATCTAGTATAGGCAAATCAGCTAAGGTAGGTTCATCCATTTGCTCTAACAAGCGGTACCGCACACGCCAATCAATATGATCTAAATCATCTATCCGTACTTTCACGCGAGATTTCTTACGACTTAAACTTTTGTCCAAGACTGGATTGGTTTCATTTTCTACAATGGAATGGAGCCTTTCATTTGGGTAGGCTGCTAGTAACTCTTCCACTACTTCCTGACCAATGCTATTTAAATCTCCATAGCGGACACCATATTCCTTCCAACGCCGCATCATCACTACATTATCCTCCGGCTTTTGAACCTTCGCTACGGATTCAGCAAACATTTCTGGTAATCCAACCCGTAATGTTTCTGTACCTGGATGATAACTTCACCTGCATCGGGATATTTTTATATATTTGAACTTGAACATTCACTTCACCAAAGTGCTCATTAACCATTTTTGCGGCTACAGTCGCTTGTGTTGTGTCCTCACCAAACGCCTTTCGAACCTGTGGTAGTATTTCCGTCCAATCATATTTTGCATTCCGTTCAACAGCCAAAAAATCTGCGACATGATACACACCTTTAACCCCATCGATAGCTAAAATGCTACGAATAATTGGTGGTGCACCCTGACTACTATCTTTTTTATAATTATTGCTTTTCCCCATTGGTAATTCTTCGTCCAAAATAATTTTCATCGTATTTGGACTAGGAGTAGGCTCGATAGCCGAAATCTTCATTTTCCTCACCCTTTTCACCATTAACGTAGTGTTAATCAAGATGATTCTATCATATAGCCCAATTGGTTTTCATGCTTTTAGCTTTGGATAGAGCTTTTTGTAATAGCCTAACCACTCATTATTCGTTCTCAGCCAGCTCTGACAAATAGCTCCACCGCTCAATGAGTTGCTCAAGCTGCTCGTTCAAGCTATTCTCTTCTTCCATTAATAATTGTGCTTTTGTGAAATCACTTCCAGTTTTCACTATTTCCACGGAAATTTCCTCGATTCGTGATTCCACCATCTCAATCTTTGTATCAATTTCTTCCCATTCTTTCTTTTCCATATAGGTCATCTTTTTCTTTTTCGGCTTGTCTGATTGAACCGTTTTTTCTGAAAAGGAATCGATTTTTTCTGTCGGCTTCGTATTTTGTTTTTCTAAATAGTCTGTATAGCTTCCGAAGTAATTTTCGATTAGTCCCTCTCCTTTTAAGACCAAAAGCTGTTCTGCAACCTTATCTAAAAAGTAACGATCATGCGAAACCGTCAATACCACACCTGGAAATTCCTCTAAATAATCCTCTAATACGGTTAAGGTTTGGGTGTCCAAATCATTGGTTGGCTCATCTAGCAGCAGTACATTTGGTGCGGTCAACAATAGCTTCAATAGATAGAGACGACGCTTTTCCCCACCTGACAGCTTTCGGATCAAGGTTCCATGGGTATTGAGTGGAAACAGGAAACGCTCGAGCATTTGTGCTGCCGATAATGTTTTTCCATCTGAAGTATGAATCACCTCAGCCGTTTCCTTTACATATTCAATCATTCTTTTATTCTCATCCATGTCTTCGTTTTCTTGTGTATAGTAGGCTAATTTTACCGTTTGTCCAATCAATCTTTCGCCGGAATCTAACGGGATCCTGCCAGCTAAAATATTAAGAACAGTTGATTTTCCTGTTCCATTGCGTCCAATAATTCCAATTCGGTCACCTGGTTTGATCAACAGATCAAATTCCTTCAAGATTGTAAGACTGCCATACTGCTTTGATGCAGATTTCAATTCAAATACCTGTTTTCCTAATCGACTACCATTTAAGGACAGGTCTAATTTTTCAGCACCTTTAACAGAGGCAAGCTGGTCATCTAGTTTCTCAAAGCGCTGAATACGTGCTTTTTGCTTTGTGCTTCGCGCTTGAGCTCCACGCCTGATCCATTCCAATTCACGACGATAGAGATTTCTTTGTTTTTCAATTGTGGCGGCTTCATTTTCCTCACGGACAGCTTTTGCCTCAAGAAATGCTGCATAATTTCCTTTATACGCATACAGAGAGCCTTTATCTAATTCAAACATCCGGTTTGTAACCCGATCTAGGAAATACCGATCATGGGTAACGAGTAAAAGAGCTCCTTGATATCGACTTAAATAGTCCTCAAGCCATTTTACAGAATCATAGTCCAAATGGTTTGTCGGTTCGTCCAAAATTAATAAATCAGGTGCCTGAATCAAAACCTGTGCTAAGGCAACCCGCTTTTTCTGCCCGCCTGAAAGTGAACCAACTTGTTTGTGAAAGTCACTAATACCAAGCTTTGTAAGGATCGATTTAGCATTCGCACTGGCATCCCATGCATTTTCTGCATCCATTCGCTTTTGTAAATCAAACAATCGCTCTTGCACAGCTACATTATCAGGGCGCTCATTAAGATCCAATAAAGCCTGTTCATATTCTCTAAGATGTCTTAAAATCGGTGCATCCCCTTTAAACACTTGCTCAAGAACCGTTAAATCGCCTGTTAGGTCCAGGAGCTTGAGATAAATACGAAACTTGGTAATCCTTTGCCTTGATAATTTCTCCTTCATCGGCTATATCAATCCCGGCAACAATCTTTAACAGGGAGGACTTACCGGTTCCATTTACACCAATTAACCCAACCCGGTCCTTTTCTTGTATTGTAAAGGCAAGATCATGAAATAGCTTTTTTTCCCCATAGGTTTTTGAGACGTTTTCAATCGAAATCATTTTCAAGCTTGACCATTCCATTCATTATAAAATTGATGCAGAAAGTTCTCCATAAACTGGTGGCGTTTTTCTGCGATATTTTTTGCCGTATTCGTATGTAAACGATCCTTTAATAACAATAATTTTTCATAAAAATGGTGAACAGTAGAGGAGCGTCCATTCCGGTACTCATTCAATGTCATTTCTGCCCGAACCTCCATAGAGGGATCATAAAGTGGAGTTCCCTTCTTACCGCCGTATGCAAAGGCTCTGGCTACACCAATTGCTCCAATCGCATCTAGGCGATCAGCATCCTGGACAATTTTTGCTTCTATTGAAGGGAGATCGATCATTCGTCCACCTTTGAAGGAGATGGTCGAGATTATTTCAAGAATGTGGAGTTTAACTTCCTCGTTGATCGTAACTCCATCAAAAAAGCTATTTAGTTTTTTATAGCCTTCTGCTTCACTCTCATTAAGCTTATCATCAGGGATATCATGAAGAAGTGCAGCCATCTCGACCACAAAGTGGTCGCCCTTTTGTTCTTTTTCTACTATATATAATGCATTTTTGCGGACACGATCAATATGGTACCAGTCATGACCCGAAGAATCCTGCCCAAGTGCATGCTTGACAAAATCCTCTGCTTTTTTCACTAATTCATTGTTCATGTTTCCACCTACTTTCAGTCCGCTTTCTATTGTATCACGAACAATGAAATTAATGATAAGGCTCTGTCAAACTTGTTTGTTGATTTCCGCTCCAGGTGCTCCAATCATCAAAATATTTAATAGTCAAAAATCAGCTTTAACTAGCAAATACAAAACAAAAAAGTGCCCTGACTCGAGCACCTTTCGTTCATTACTTATTGAAATAGTTTCTTTAACTCTCTAATTGAGGTAATCATGAAGTCGACCATGCTGATGATATCGGCACTTTGATCTTCATAGATGAGTCGATTGAAATGGATTGTAATCTCATTCGTTATGTCATTCTTAATATCAAAAGGGTTTAACAGAATTCGTTGATCAATTTTACGGCTATTGCCCCAAATATCCTTTAAAATGCCATCTATTTTCTTGTAAAAAGAAAGATCATTAGGATGGATACAATTAAATTTCACTGTTATATGACAACCCGCATGTTTTTCGGACAAGGCTTGAGGTAGGAGCTCCGCTGCTAAATTTTCTATTTTTGCTTCAAGAAGTAGGATTGCAGTCACCTTATCCCCTTTGCTATTTTGATCAATAAATGAAATTTCAAAGGTTCTTCCTAGCTTTGCCAAATTCATTATATCTTCCCGGTCAGTGACGAGTATTTCCCCACCCAGGTCTCTATCATAAACAGCACCTTCAATCACAACCTTAAGATTTTCAAAAGCTGTCGGATCGAACATCTTCGCTCCCCCCTATCTAATTAAATGTTAAATTAAGTTAAAATAAACCTAGTGCATTTCCTTTTTCATCTACATCCATATTCATCGCAGCTGGTTGCTTTGGCAAGCCTGGCATTGTCATTACATCACCTGTTAAGGCGACAATAAATCCAGCGCCAATTGCCGGCTTCAATTCGCGAACGTGGATGACAAAATCTGTTGGTCGTCCCAATTGATTCGGATCATCAGACAAGGAATACTGCGTTTTTGCCATACAAATCGGTAAATTCCCCCAACCGTTAGCAGTGAATGAACTCATTTGGTTTTTCGCCTTAGTGGAAAACTCAACATCTCTTCCGCCGTATACCTTTTGAACAATCGTTCGAATTTTTGCTTCAATCGAATCAGATAATAAATATAAAGGTCGGAACGATGGTGTACTTTTATCCAAAACATTCAAAAGTACATTTGCAAGAGCGACTCCACCTTTGCCACCTTTTTCCCACACCTCTGTTAGCGCGACAGGGTAACCTTCTTGAGAACAATAGTCAAGTAATTCTTCTATCTCAGCTTCACTATCACTTACAAAACGGTTAATTGCGACGACAAATGGCAATCCAAAGCTTTGGATCGTTTCAACATGCTTCTTTAAGTTCGAAAGACCTGCGCGTAACGCCTGTAAATCCTCTAGGTGCAAATCAGCTTTCTTTACACCTCCATGCATTTTTAATGCCCTAATTGTTGCCACAATCACAACCGCTTCAGGCTCAATTCCGGCACTTCTTGATTTTATATGTAAAAACTTTTCCGCTCCCAGATCTGCACCAAATCCAGCCTCGGTTACGACATAGTCCGCCAATTTGGCAGCAGCGGTTGTGGCGATAATACTATTACAGCCATGTGCGATATTTGCAAATGGTCCTCCATGAATTAACGCGGGTGTATGCTCAATTGTTTGGACAAGATTCGGCTTGACCGCATCCTTTAATAATAAAGCTAGCACTCCTTGTACTTTCAGATCACCAACTGTTACCGGTTGTTTATCATAATTATATGCCACTACAATTTGAGCCAAGCGCTTTTTCAAATCTGAAATAGATGTTGACAAGCATAACACTGCCATGATTTCAGAGGCAACCGTAATATCAAATCCATCCTCACGGGGAATCCCTTGTGTAGGTCCGCCAAGGCCGATTAAAACCTGTCTTAATGAACGATCGTTTAAATCCAATGCCCGCTTCCAAACAATTCTGCGTGGATCAATTTTCAATTCATTCCCTTGCTGAAGGTGGTTATCAATCAGTGCAGACAAGGCATTATTTGCTGTTGTTATTGCATGGATATCACCAGTAAAATGGAGATTAATATCCTCCATCGGCAGCACCTGTGCGTATCCACCGCCCGTCGCTCCGCCCTTCATTCCCATCGTCGGCCCAAGGGAAGGCTCGCGCATCGCAATGACTACTTTTTTCCCAAGTGAGTGGAGGGCATCAGCTAGTCCAACCGTGACAGTTGACTTTCCTTCACCCGCAGGGGTTGGGTTGATTGAGGTCACTAATATTATTTTTCCATCCTTATTCTTATGTATCTTTTCTAATCCCTGAAAGGATAGCTTTGCCTTATATTTTCCGAATAGCTCCATATCATCGTCACCGAGCCCTAAGCTAGTCGCAATGTTAACGATTGGCAGCATTTTTGCCTGTTGAGCGATTTCAATATCTGATTTTGGTTTACTCGTTACTGTCACGTTCAATTCCTCCATGGTGATTGTTCATGTTATTGGCTATTTTATTTTACCATTAATTCGCTTTTCTAATTGAAAATATTCTGCAACAATATCTTTTTATTGAAATAAACTCAATATTTTCTTTATAATAGAAATAATTGAATTTTCGTACAGGGGATGATCATTTGCCTATTAAATTACCTAAGCGACTTCCTGCCAGGGATGTCCTAGAATCTGAAAATATTTTCGTCATGGATGATGATCGGGCAATGCAACAGGATATTCGCCCGCTAAATATACTGATCCTAAACTTGATGCCAGAAAAAGAGCGGACAGAAGCGCAATTGCTGCGTTTATTGGGAAATACATCCTTACAGGTAAATGTAACCTTTTTAAAGACGGCTACGCATGTTTCAAAAAATACTAGCAAGTATCATCTTGATCAGTTTTATACCACCTTTTCCGAAATAAAAAGTCGGAAATTTGACGGAATGATCATCACGGGTGCGCCAATTGAACATTTGTCCTTCGAGGATGTTAATTATTGGAATGAGTTAACACAAATTATGGATTGGTCCACCACCAATGTAACGTCAACTCTCCACATCTGTTGGGGAGCTCAGGCCGCACTTTATTACCATTTTGGTATTGGGAAATTTGAATTACCGGCAAAATGCTCAGGTGTTTTCGCACACAGAGTATTGGACCGTTCAGAAAAATTATTACGAGGTTTTGATGATGAGTATTTAGCACCACATTCTCGTTATACTGATGTGTCTAAACAAGAAATTGTAGAAAATACACAACTTAAGCTTTTATCCTATTCTGAGGAAGCTGGTCCTTTTATTGTAAGCGCAAATAACGGAAAGCAAATCATGGTTACAGGTCATTTAGAATACGAAACGGGTACATTAGCTGAAGAATATCAACGCGATGTTCAAAAAGGCATCGATATTGAACCACCTAAGCATTATTTTCCGAACGATAACCCTAACGAACAGCCATTGAATCGTTGGCGGTCCCATGCTCATTTACTATTTTCAAACTGGTTAAACTACTATGTATACCAAGAAACACCGTACGAGTGGTCATGAAAGAGTAAGGCAAAGAGCTCCGTTAAATAAACGGAGCTCTTTTGGATTGAACTTATAGCCATTTATAGACTCTCTAGCATAAACACAGTCATAAATGTAAGCGCTTGGATGATTTCTTTAGATAACGTGCCTTTTTGTAGGTCTTCAGTATCACGTTTAAACACACCTAATTCGGCTGTTTTTTGAAACCCATTTTCAGATGCAAGCCGTTCAAACTCCCAAGGCATAATCGTATTACAGACTACACTTTCTCCATACAAACGACGATAACTATTCTCTCTCGGACCTGCAGTTGGCCCTAATATACCGACACAGGCTCTACCGCCTGGCTTTATAATTCTTTTCATTTCCCGTAAAACCTTTAAAGGACTTTCTGTCCACTCTAGCGAATTGATCGCGATAATTCCATCAAAGCTTTGACTCGGGAACGCCAAACTTGCAATATCTCCTTTAAAAAAATCCAAGGTACCAGGTTTTTCAAAGCTTCTCGCCTTTTCAATCATTTCATCAGATACATCAATACCAATTACTTCAAAGCCATTTACTGCTAACTTAAAAGAGCCATATCCATCTCCACACCCTAAATCACAAATCTTCGCATAGGTGGGTACATGCTCTTTAACAAACGCTACGATATCCTTTCGGCTTCCTGTTTCCCACATTTCCTTGCTTTTTGCATGCCAGGAATTTGCCCGTTCATTCCATTCTTTTTTTGCTGCTTCAGCCCAATAAAATCCCACTAAAATCCCCCTATCCACTCAAACTGTTTTAATTTTTTGATTATTCTATAAATAATTCGCCATAAAAAGACTTTTTCCTTTGTGTTTATAAAAATGGAAATCCTGAAACACTGTAGCAGAAAGGAGGAATGATCGTATGAATGTTACAGAAACTTTAATTGCTGTTCATCGCAATCAAAATGGGGGAATTTTGAGTTTCCAGACATCAGAGGGGCGAATCATATCGTATCGCAAGGCTCTTATTGAGGCTGAGGAAGGAATAATTAATGGTGTTCAATTACAAGAGGCAACAAATGGAACATCTTACCTTACTCCAATGAATGATCCATCATTCGAAACATATCCAGAATTTTACTAAGAAAGAGGCGACTCGATCGAGTCAGCGGTTCCGTTTTGAAGTGCTTTTCTTAAAATATGTGCCGAAATGACAGTCGTATTTGTTTGGACAAACTCACTCTCTTTAACTATGAAGTCTTATCTAGATTCGAGTAACCAGCAAAAGTAAAATAAGCGAAGAATTTCCCTTTAAATCCAAAATGGAGGTAGTTTTGGGGTAAATAAGGGAAGTTTTTCCCCTTATGCAAAGAAAAATCTTCTATTTTCGAATTTTTCGAGCCAATAGGCGGAATTTCTTCCTCTATTTAAGCCTTTTTAAGTAATAATTACTAAATAAGCGAAATTTTTCCCTCTATTTATCAGCTCTGGTGATTAATCCGATCTGATCCCCAACCGATAAGTGCGGAAGGGGGAATCAGCAACCTTAAAAATCAATAAAATTGCTTTTCAAAACGGCAATAAAATTACAGACGTTTTATCCCTCTTTATTCATTGAACCATACTTATTGTCCATCATTAAAAATGATGTCAATTGCTATGTCAAAGTTAATGAAATTTCATAGAACCTTGAATAATAAAGAAAAAGACGTATGCCAATTCATACGTCAAATCTTATGTCTTTTAATAAGAAATCACCCGACCACGGAACCCTTAATCGATCGAGTCAGCCTCTTGCTTCATCTTATTATCTTAGTGCTCTGTATCATCATGTTCATTTTGTTGTTGAATCAATTGTAATGATTGAGTACGTTCTGTACTTTCTTCAAAATATTGGACTAGATCACCGATGCGATCGATCGCATCCCAGCTAAGATGATGCTCGATACCTTCAACATCTTGATAAATATTCTCCTCTTTGACACCGATAATTCTTAAGAATTGTTCAAGCAACTCATGGCGGTAGAGAAGTCGTTTTCCTGTTTTATGGCCTTTCTTCGTTAAGACTAGGCCTCTATATTTTTCATATACTAAATATTCATCCTTATCAAGCTTTTGAACCATTTTCGTTACGGAAGAGGGATGGACAGAAAGCGCTTCCGCAATATCAGAAACACGCGCGTAGCCTTTCTCTTCTATTAGTTTATAAATTTGTTCAATATAGTCTTCCATACTTGGTGTCGGCATCCGATACCCTCCCATAATCACTAATCAATGAAAAGTTTACTATAAGTGGCAATGACTGACAAGGCAAAATCCCTTATCTGCCCTCGTCATTTAAAAACTGCTCATCAAATACAAATTTTATTTTTAAATCTGGCTCACTGAGTGAAAGCTTAGCATTAAAGGTTTTTTCTTTTCCGGTAAATCCTTCAATGACATCAGTTTCCCCATCTTTTAATAGCTTTTTAATATTTTGCTGGGTTATGTTTTTTCCAAGTACTTTTTTTGAAATGGTAAAATTACACTTCGTTTTGCTGTAATTTGAGCAACCAAAAAACGACCCTTTATCAACCACAGCACCATCACATTTTTTACATGGGCCTAGCTTTACCATTCTTTTTTGCTTTACCTCTCTTGGAACAAACCCTTGCTGATCTGCTTCAGAAAAAAGCCATTCCTTCGCTTCACTTGCACTGGCATTGATTAAATGGCTGACCATTCTATTTGTTTGCTCCATAAATTGCTTGGGTGAAGCATTCCCTTCCGATATTTCCTTTAACCGTTGTTCCCATTTCGCTGTCATTTCAGGTGAGGCCAATATTTGGTTCCCTACTGCTGCGATTAAGATTTTCGACTTGGCCGTTGCATAGACTAGATTCTTTTTTACCTCGATATATTTTCGATCCTTAAGCATCGTAATGATTCCGGCTCGGGTAGCTTCCGTCCCCAACCCCTCCGTTTTCATTAATACCTTCTCGAGCTCTTTATCCTCAATATGCTTTCCGGCTGTTTTCATCAAGGTGATTAATTGCCCTTCGGTGTAGCGCTTGGGTGGCTGTGTTGCACTCTCTTTTACATCGATCTTTTTAACAACGCCTTGCTCGCCTTGGACTAAATGCGGTAGTTCAGGCTCACCATCCTTTTCCTTTTGCGGTAAAACCTTGCGCCAACCTTCCTCAAGCTCCACTTTTCCCTTTGACAGAAATATTGCTCTTCCGTCAACAAGCGTTTTAACTGTTGTATATTCACTAACCGATTTTCCATAATGTGCGGCAATAAGACTTCGGACAATCATATCGTATAATTGCAATTCATCAGAAGAAAGCTTACTAAGCAGCGGGACCTGCTCTGTAGGAATAATAGCATAGTGGTCCGTTACTTTTTTGTCATTCACATAGCGTTTGTTATCCGTAATCGACTCAACCGGTAGCGGGAACAAACTTGCGTAATCGGCAATTCTGGAAATTTTTTTCAACGTTTCCGGAAAGGTCTCCGCTTCTCCTTTGGTCACATAGCGCGAATCGGACCGGGGATAGGAGACAATCCCTTTCTGGTACAGCTTTTGCAGGACATCCAATGTTTTTTTAGGTGGGAATTTGAATTTGCGGTTGGCATCAGCTTGAAGAGCGGAAAGATTGTATAAAAGCGGGGGCATATACTCTTTTTTCTCAGCCTTAACTTCAGAAATTTCCGCAGATTTATTTTGGCAAAATGCAGCAATTTTTTCAGCCATCTCTTTCGTTTTAATCCTTGATTCTCCATCATTTTCCCATTTCCAGGTATATTTTTTCTTTTCTACCACAAAATGAGCCTGAACTTCCCAAAACGGTTCAGAGACAAAATTCTCAATTTCATGTTCCCGTTTAACGATAAGGGCCAATGTTGGAGTTTGGACTCTACCTACCGAAAACACGTCAGAGAAACCTCTTTTTTGTAATAATAAGCTGTAAAGTCTTGACGCATTCATCCCAACAACCCAGTCCGCACATGCTCTTGTATAAGCCTCGAAATATAGATTTCGCGTGTCAGATTCGTCAAGTAATGACTGAAAGCCCTCCTTAATTGATTTTGCTGTTAAGGAAGAGATCCACAGCCTTTGCATCGGTTTTTTACATTTTGTTAAACGTAAGATATTGCGGACGATTAATTCACCTTCTCGCCCAGCATCACCTGCGTGAATAATCGATGTTACCCTAGGGTCATTGACCAGTTTTTTGATAATCGCAAATTGCTTCGCCTTATCCTTGGTCACTTCATATTGAAATTGTGCGGGTATCATGGGCAACGTTTCTAATGACCATTTTTTCCAGCCTCCATCATATTTCTCTGGATTGACAAGCTGGCATACATGTCCAACAGCCCAGGTAACAAACGCTCCATTTGTAAAGATTTCATTTGGTAGTATTTCAATAAAACCCTGCTGCTTTTTCATTTTAAAAACGGAGGCCAGTGTTGATCCTTGATCTGGTTTTTCAGCGATTATGAGTTTCATTAGCCTACTCCTTAACTTCTAGTTTCATATAGTTCCATTGTAAGGATAATTTTTGAACTTCGCAAAATAATTTTCGCAGGGGTGGTATTGTTCTAAATTTCAAAAAACAATCCCCCAATCGCTTAATGAAACCGGATTGAGGGATAAACTAATCTTATACCCAACCTAGCAATCTCGCAGTTTGTGCGATCACAAATGTGACAACTACGGCAATAACTGTTGGGATTAAAAAGGACAGAAACGTCCACTTTACATTTTTTGTTTCTTTATAAACATTCACTAAAGTTGTTCCACATGGGAAATGTAGCAATGAAAACAGCATCATATTCAAAGCGGTCAACCACGTCCAGCCATGCTCAATAAATATATTCTTTAAATCTTGGATTTCGTCCACTTCAATTAGCGCTCCAGTAGACAAATACCCCATTAGGAGGATAGGCAAGACGATTTCATTAGCAGGCAAACCAATTATAAATGCCATCAAAATAAAACCATCAAGTCCGAGTGTCTGTGCAATGGGATCTAAGAAATGAACAATGTAAAGCAACAAGCTTTGACCGTGTACATCAATATTTGCTAATACCCAGGTTAATATTCCAGCCTGGGCTGCTACTTTAACTGCACGAACTAACACGGAAAGAGAACGATTCAGCGAGGCTCTTATAACGGTATCAAATATTTTAGGCTTTCGATAGGGTGGCAGCTCTAATGTATAATGAGTTGGCACACCCTTCAATGCGGTTTTTGAGAGCACCCAAGATACAAAAAACGTGACAATTATTCCAAATAATACAATTCCAACTATGGCGGCGGTCGTCACAAGAGATGCCATTCCACCTGTAAAACCAGCTGCCATAAATAGCGAGGAGAGAACAATCAGGGTACCCCAGCGCCCGTTACATGGAACAAAGTTATTGGTTAGGATAGCGAGCATCCTTTCTCTCGGTGATTCAATGATTCGCGTTGACATAACCGCAGCGGCATTACATCCAAACCCCATTGCCATCGTCAATGATTGCTTCCCATGCGCCCCAACCCGTTTAAATAAACGGTCCATATTAAAGGCAACACGTGGTAAATACCCGTAATTTTCTAATAGTGCAAAGGTTGGGAAAAAAATAGCCATCGGCGGTAACATGACACTTATTACCCAGGTAGTTCCTCGATAAAGACCTAGTACGAGCAGGCCGTGAACCCAATCAGGTGCTCCAACTAAGGTAAAAAACGATGTTATATAACCTTCAATCCAGCCAAAAAACTGCGCAAGTAATGAAGAGGGAATATTTGCACCAGCAATGGTTAAATAGAACAATACACCTAACATCGTGAGCATGATTGGAAAGCCCCAAATTGGTGATGTAAAGATGGCGTCAAGCTTTTCAGAATGCGTATCCTTATGCGTCCCCTTGTAGCTGACAATGTCGTTAGTGAGCTGCTTGCTTCTCTGATAAATTCGCGTCACCATTTTATCGCGGAAATCTGCAGAAGACATTTCTGTCGCCTCATGAAGGAGTGAAGTTAATCGTTGGTCAAGACTGCTGTCCGTATTTTGCATACCCATAACTAGTACCTCCCCTTGTCGAGTTAGAAAGTCTTTTTTTCACCTCATCAATTAATGTAATATCCCCATCAAGAAGCCTAAGAGCAAGCCATCTAGCTGGTATCTTATCGGCAAATAAGGCTTTAATTTCTTTTTCCAATTTACTGATTTTCATTTCCATTTCTTCATCATAGGTTAGCAAATTAGGAGAACATGAGATTGCGCCTGTTAATAGACGATCGATCGTATCTAAAAGTGTGGAAATTCCAAGTTTATTTCGGGCAGAAAGTTTGATTACAGGGACTCCTAATTGTCTCATTAACATACTTTCATTTATGTTAATTCCCCGTTTTTCTGCCTCGTCGATTAAATTAATACAAACGATTACTTTTTCTGTCATTTCCAGCACTTGTAAAACAAGATTTAAATTGCGTTCAATTGCCGTTGCATCAACAACCACAAGAGTAATATCTGGTTTATCAAACACGATATAATTACGCGCGACTTCCTCATCCAACGAATTGGAAAACAGCGAGTACGTACCCGGTAAATCGATTAAACTGTACTGTATATTTTTATGAGAAAAGAATCCTTCTTTTAGATCGACGGTTTTTCCGGCCCAATTTCCAGTGTGCTGCTTCAAGCCAGTCAATAGATTAAACAACGTACTTTTTCCTGTATTTGGATTTCCAGCCAAAGCAATTCTGTAATGACTATGCATCCTTCACCAGCTCCCCAAAGATGTTTTTGCTTTCTTCCATCCTTAAAGCGATCGTTGTGTTGCTTACACGAAATGCGATTGGGTCACCCAGCGGACTTTTTCTTCCGACTTCTACAACTGCCCCAGGAACAAATCCCAAATCTAATAATCTTCGTCTCATTATTCCTTCGATAGACATTCCTTCAATTTTTATTAAGTCACCCTTTTGACCTTCAAATAGATTCATTTTTTTCACTTTGTCCACAACTATTTCCTCCTGGTCTATAATTTTTACCTAGTGCAACTTTTTATTTATAATATGATTTATATGCTTATTTCGTCAACAATTTTATCTTTTTTTGAAAATAAATTTGTTCAAAAAAAAACCGACATTTGGATGTCGGTTTTTGAAAAATAATTTATGAGAGTCTTCCTGGGGTGTATTTGTGAAGGTCATCGTCCTGTTGAACAAACCAATTTTCCTTTGGTACAACTGCGGAAATGATGAGGATTAGCGAAGGAATCTTCTCCACTCTGCAAACAATCATACCTATTTTTTCATTCATTATCACAAACGAATCTCCATGACTATACTTATTAAGCGCGCTTCCAATCTTCAATAATGGGGCAACAATTGCGTCTCTTTCATCAGCATCGATGGAAAGATGTGGCGAAAATCGAAAGATCCATTTTTCCTCTTCAATCGAAATACGATACATAAACTCACCCTCATCGAAAATTTTCTATCTAATAGCGCTATTCTCTTTATATAAACATATGAGAAAAGCAAAATATTATGAAACAAACTCTTAATGATGAGAAAATGAGGGATAAATATAGGGAAAATTGTCGTTTCTCTTCATTATAATCCAGGGTATTTTCGAGGTCCTTGCACAGCTAAGTAAAGCGTTTTCATCCCTTGACTGAAGCCATTTGTTCATGTATATTAAAATCATCATTAACAGAATTTATTTCCGGTTTTGTTAATAATAGAATCTTGAATAATTCTGTTCTATGATAATATTGATCTTCGACACTATCGTGTCTTGAAAGGCTTAGGAGGAAATAGAATTATGCAAAACGGTAAAGTAAAATGGTTCAACAATGAAAAAGGCTATGGTTTTATCGAAGTTGAAAATGGTGACGATGTATTTGTTCACTATTCAGCTATTCAAGGTGAAGGCTACAAAGCTTTAGAAGAAGGTCAAGAGGTTTCTTTCGAAATCGTTGAAGGCAATCGTGGACCACAAGCGGCAAATGTTGTAAAACTTTAATATCAATCCCAAATATATGTAATCAGGCTGGCTCTTTGCCAGCCTTTTTTGTTGTGTTAATTGGGCTCGCAACATATGTTTCCGAACTCGCAGTGATCGTAGACTGGCTTAATTTCCATTCTTTCCCCAAAAAGGAACACCAACTTTATTGCCCTAGGACAGTTTATTCCCGTAGCTTTTTAATTTTTCGCCAACACTGCATTGTGTGATACAAAAACGGTGTGCCGCCCTTCTCCCCTGTTCATTTTTTATGTGCTGATAAAGAAAACAGCCATTACAGTAGTGTTTCATCAGCTGTTCAACCTCTCTGAACAGTTGTTTTCGTGGCAAAAAGCCCACTCCTTTCTGAGATTTTTAAATGATTTGCATTTTACTTTGGACCATTTTTCCTTCTAGAGCCTGAGTAGCAAGTTTGTCCGCTTCCTTATTTTCATTTCGTGGAATCTGCGTGTAAGTCGGCTTGATTGCTAATTTTTCCATCTTTTGCTCAATTCGATCCAGCCAGCGGTTTAATTCCTCCTCATAGCACGGCCACTCTCCTTCAAGCTGCTTTAATACAACCTGGGAATCCCCTTTAAACTCACACGGAAGCCGATAAACACCCATCTCCTCGAGAACGTTCAACGCAAAGTAAAAGGCTGCATACTCCGCTTCATTATTTGTATCCATTTGATCAAATAGTTCATTCACACGAATACGATATTTCTTTTTTCCTTGGTTGAAGTATATGACCACACCTAAGCCTGCGCGGTTCGTTTCTTTATGAAAGCCCCCATCAAAATAAACTAAAATATCATTCGCTTCCTCTTCAGCTTCCGCTAACAGTTTTCGTAATTGTTTAAGATTCCAGTCTGTTCCCATTTCATCATAAAAGGTTAAATCAACGGCTTTCCCCGATTTCTCCAATTCTTCTCCAAGCTTTAGGGCAACTTCTCCAGCTTGAAGCTCTGAACTAAAAAGGACCGGCGGTATTCCTTTCCCTTTATACTTCCATTCGATTTTATATTTCATTTTATGCAACGCCCCCTATTAAATACTTTTGTACAATCATAATCTAGATTCAAACTATACATGTAGCAGTCTGTTTTATGTTACACTTACCTTTAGTTTACTCTGAATTGGAGGAAAATTACATTGTTTGAAATTTATATTGATGGGGCCAGTGCAGGCAATCCTGGACCTAGTGGTGCAGGTATTTTTATTAAAGGGAATGGCATTGTTGAAAAATATTCCATTCCACTTGGAAATATGAGTAATCATGAAGCAGAATATTATGCTTTTATAAAAGCACTTGAAATATGCATTGCGAAAGGTTACGATGTGGTTTCCTTCCGAACCGATTCAGAGCTTGTTAATCGAGGTGTTGAAAAAGAATTTGTAAAAAACAAACAATATGCACCTTTACTTGAACAGGCCTTAACGCTCACGAAACAGTTTAACTTGTTTTTTATGAAATGGATTCCTTCACGGGAAAGCCGGCAAGCAGATGAACTAGCCCGGGCAGCAATCAGGCTGAACGAAACGTCATAATTAGATCAAGGTGGTAACATGAAAAAATCTTTATATGCAGACATAAGTTTAATCGCAATAGCACTCGTTTGGGGCGCAACGTTTGTATTAGTGCAGAATGCCATCTCCTTCCTTCCCCCTTGTCCTTTAATGGAGTTCGATTTCTCATAGCGGCGTTGATTCTAGGTGGATGGCTCTTTTTTTCAAAAAAGAGCAGCTACTTTACTTTAATCGAAAATTATTGGTTTCCAGGAGTGATTATGGGGATTTGGCTTTTTCTTGGCTATGCAACCCAAACAATGGGACTGTTGTATACGACCTCTTCAAATGCTGGATTTATTACAGGTTTAAACGTTGTTTTGGTTCCACTTTTTTCGATTTTCATCCTTAAACAGCGACCTGGAATAAATGCAGTGGCTGGCGTGATCCTCGCAACAATAGGCTTATATTTATTAACGATGGCGAATTCAACAAGTTTAAATTTTGGTGATTTTCTTGTTTTCCTTTGTGCAATTAGCTTTGCTCTGCAAATCATCGTAACGGGAAAATATAGTTCGTCCCATCCTACGTTATTGCTAACGGTTGTGCAAATAGCAACTGTTGCCGTGTTGTCGATACTTTCTGCATTTTTCTTAGAAAATTGGCAACAAGCCTTTCAACCAGAAATCCTATTTAAAAAAAATGTAGTTAATGCCCTTTTAGTAACGGCTATTTTCGCAACAGCACTCGCTTTCTTTGCCCAAACCGCTTTCCAAAAATATACCACCGCAACAAGGGTAGCGTTAATTTTTGCACTTGAGCCGGTCTTTGCCGCTATTACAGCGTATTATTGGGGTGGGGAACGATTAACAGGCAGTGCAATCTTTGGCTGTGCCCTTATCTTTATGGGAATGATTTTTGCTGAATTACCCGTAAATAAGCTTTTTGCTTTGAATAAAAATAAAAATGTAGCATAATAAAAGGCTGACCCATTAGAGTCAGCCTTTTGATTTATATAATAATTAATTCCTTCTCTTTAACAAACTGTTCCGCTTCTTTTCGTGTCTTTATTCCGTTAGCCGTCAAAGTTTCTAACAACGAGATGTAGAAGCTTCCCTCAAATTGCAATTGTGCCTTCAGCGTTAATTCAATCGCTGCAATGATTAGTTCATCTGAAGCATTTGTATAGTGTTTGCCAAAATAAATAAACCCTACCGCATCTTCTTGGAATTGAAAGCCCTTACCTTCCAACTCACTTATGTAATCCTCTACTGTCACCACCGACTAACCAACCTCTCCTCCGACTAAACATCTCTTTAATCATATCTTAAATTTCGACATTTTTCTATCGTTTTTTCCGAGGACATAACCTAGGCTCCCTATAACAATTCCGAATATTGCACCACCAATAACCTCTTCTGGTTCGTGACCAAGAACTTCCTTTAATTTCTTTGGTGGCTTTTCTTCAAACTCGACCGACTCATCTTTCTTTATTTTTTCCACTAATTCATGAAGATCATTTACCTTTAAAGTTAATTGTCCTGCCTGTCTCCGGAACGCCTTGGGCATCATACATAACAATCAAGCCATAGACCAGTGAAAGCGCAAAATCAATGGTAGGAAACCCTCTTTTGAGTGCAATATAAGTCGTTAAGGATGTTACGCCAGCAGAATGAGAACTTGGCATTCCGCCTGTTTGAAAAAACAATTTAGGCTTCCATTCGCCTGATTTACGATAATGAAGGGGAATTTTCATTGCTTGTGCCAATCCCATGCTTAAAAGCGCAATAATCACACCTTTGTTCATTGTCCATCACCTCACTATTATTGTGAAGTATCATGAGTGGAAATATTCCAACTGGGAACAGTATTAACGTAGTTGATTGTTACCATTTTTAGTGGTTAGCGAGGTGAAGGTTTAATGGGAAGACATAAAAACCGTGGTACGAAAGCCCCAGGCGTGAATCCACAGGGCTATGGTCAAGACGCAGAGTTTTCAGAGGAACCAAAAAGTAAACTCGAAAATGCTGCGAAAAAAGCGAATACAAAAAGGTAATAAGAAAAGCGCAAGCGCCTTGCTCAGCGACGTATGGACTGGATCCCTACCGCCTGAGATAAAGGAAACACGATGAGCACGTAAGTAGCGAATCGATGTTGACTTATCGTAGGGAGGGAGGGTGAAGTCCACTAGGCGCTAGGCGCTGGAGCTAGACACCCATCAAAATTTTATACTATCTCGACTTATCAAAAAAACTGCCGAGAAAGCTCGGCAGTTTCTTATTCTTTTGATCGTCATTCTTTACTTTTGTTATACTCCGCTAAGTCATCCCTAACACTTTTTTCCCACAGCTTTACACCAGAGTTGTATGCGGCTCGATTGATTAGGTGACCTGAAATAGGCGATGTCATAAAAAGAAAGATAATTCCTAAAATAAGTCTCGAATTAAAATAACCCTCTAATGAAAAAAAATATAAAAAGGTTCCGAACAAAACAAACATTACTCCTAATGTTGCCGCTTTAGAGGCGGCATGATTTCTTGTGTACACGTCAGGAAGCCTGATTACACCAAAAGCAGCGATTAGGCATAAGACTGAACCAGCTAAAATAAAAAATCCGATAAGAAAATTAATGATTCCGCTCACGTTCAATAATCACTCCCTTCTCCAAATATTTGGCAAAGGCAACTGTGCCAATAAAAGCAAGAATACCAATTAGAAGGATGATCTCAAGAAATGCCGATGTCTTCAAAATAATCGAAGTTAATGCTGTCAGCGCTACAAGATTAATCCCTATTGCATCTAATGCAATAACTCTGTCAGGCATAGACGGGCCTATGATGACTCGATAAATAAGGAGTAGCATGGCAAGTGAACAAAATATTAAAGAGAAGCGAATCACGATTTCAAGCATCACCGGCTCACCTCCAATATCGCTTGTTCAAACGAATTTTTTATACTGTTGATTTCATCCTCTACTTCCCCCATATCCATGGCATGGACGAATAGCGTTTTATTGTCATCCGAAACATCAATGACTAACGTTCCTGGAGTTAGTGTAATCAAACTCGATAATAGCGTTATCTCCCAGTCTTTCGTTAAATCTGTTTGTAAGGCAAAAATTCCAGGCCGTAAATGTACTTTTGGTTTCATCACGATTTTCGTAATCGCGATATTCGATAAAACAAGCTCTTTAAGGAAAATAAAAGTAAGCTTAATAAAAGACCATACCCTAAATAAATAAAAACGGCTATTGAAAAAACGTCTTAGAACAAATATGACAAGGAGTCCAAATAAATAGCCTTTCATAAAGCTGACGGGATCATAGGCGACCTTAATAAACATCCATAAAAATGCTAGAACCACATTTAATAAAATTTGAAATGACATTTGGTTTTCACTCCTTTAAGACAGCATCAATATAACTGTTTGGATTCACTAAGGTATGTGCTGCCTGAGAAATATACGGTAAAATAGCTTCTGAACCAAAGCCTATTAGTCCAGAAAGTACAACTAAGATGACAGGAGCGATCAATAACCTCCGGAACAGGAGCATTTTCCTCACCTTTGTATGCACGTTTCTTTCCCCAAAAACCGTTAATAAATATTTTCATGACAGAAAATAAAACAAGTAAGCTTGACATTAAGACGAGGGCTGCACCAATATAGCTTTTTTCCTCCAAACCACCTTGGACAATCAGTAGTTTACCGACAAAACCGCTTAATGGGGGAATCCCAGCAAGCGCTAATGCTGCAATGAAGAATGTCCACCCTAATCCTGGATATGCATTAAGTAGTCCTGTAATGCTTTTCAAATTACTCGTCCCTGTTATCGCAATGATGATTCCGATAAGGAAGAAAAGAGCTGCTTTAATGATCATATCGTGAATTAAATAGTAGACAGATCCAGTTATTGAGGTTGGATTCAAAGTCGATATTCCATAAAGGATGACACCAATTGCTACGATAATATTGTAAATAATGATTTTCTTAACATCCCAATAGGCTATGGCTCCTATCACACCTACTACCACAGACAATAGTGCCAAGATTGAAAGGAGAGCAAAAGTATAGTCTTGATCATGATAAAAAAACAGCGTAAACGTTCTTGTTATAGCGTAAACCCCAACTTTTGTTAATAAAGCTCCGAAAAGAGCTAAAACAGGGGCAGGAGGTGCGTAATACGCTCCTGGCATCCAAAAGTACAACGGGAAAATAGCCCCTTTTAAGCCAAATACAATTAAGAACAGAACAGCAATAACCGTTAATATACCGGGCATTCCATTCGTGCTTGCTTCACTAATTCGTGCTGAAATATCAGCCATATTTAACGTACCTACAACTGAGTATAAAAAAGCAACTGCGATGACAAACAAAGCGGATGAAATAACATTAACGAGCAAATACTTTATTGACTCTCTTAATTGAATTGCTGTTCCACCGAGTACTAGCAAGACATAAGAAGACATAAGCATTACTTCAAAAAAGACGAACAGGTTAAAGATATCGCCAGTAGTAAATGCCCCATTAACACCCACTAACAAAAAATTTAATACGGGATAATAATAGTAGTTTTCTCGCTCTTTGCCAATTGAATGGAAGGAGTAAATTAAACAGACCAGTGCAATGATACTTGAAGTAAGGACAAGTAAAGCGGAAAACATATCCGATACTAATGTTATTCCAAAAGGCGCTTCCCAGCTGCTTATATTTAGGGTCTCAATTCCACTATTTCGAACTTTTTGGACGATTGAAAAGGATACAAATACCGTTAAAATAAATGAAAGAGTAGCGACAATCCTTTGGGCCATTATTCGTTTGTTAAGAAAAATTAATATTACCCCAATCAATAAAGGTATTAAAATGGGGAAAATGATTAAATTATTCATTTTGCTTTGTACCTCTCATTTCTTCCACATTATCCGTAGCTAGTTCTTGATACGATCGATACGCCAGAACTAAGAAAAAAGCAGTAACACCAAAGCTAATCACAATAGCAGTTAAGATTAAAGCTTGTGGTAATGGATCTGTGTATTGTTTTGCATTTTCCCCTAACAATGGGGCTGCTCCTCGTTTTAATCCCCCCATCGTTAAAATGAGCAGATGAGCGCCATGGCTCAATAATCCAGTCCCAACAATTATCCGTAACAAACTTTTTGAAAGCATTAAATAAGTAGCAGTCATAAATAAAACACCGATTACAAATGCCATTACTATTTCCATTACTCATCCTCCCCTATTGTTTGAATAATGGTCATCGTCACACCGACAACAACAAAATAGACTCCTAAATCAAATAGAGTAGCCGTATGGAGAGATAAATCACCTAGCATAGGCAGGTCAACATGGGTGAAGGCATGTGTTAAAAATGGTACATCAAATAAAAAAGCTCCTGCACTTGTTCCAATTGCAATTAATAGACCAATCGCTGAAATCATTCGATAATTAATAGGCAAAATCTTAGCCACAGTCTTAATATCATACGTAATCATTAACAGAACAATGGCTCCTGCAGTCATTAACCCACCAATAAAGCCACCCCCAGGGTAATAATGGCCAGCCGTGAAAATATAGACTGAATATAGGACGATAAAGAACAAAAGAACCTTAATGGACGTTTCGAGAATGACATTATTGGTTTTCTTCATCCTTCATCCCTCTTATTCAACCTTAATTTAATCATGCTATATATGCCTATCGAGGCAATCGTTAAGACCGTTATCTCAAAAAGTGTATCAAATCCACGGAAGTCGACTAAAATGACATTCACCATATTTTTTCCAGCAGCCTTCTCATACGTGTTTTCCACATAGTAATGGAAAATAGAAGGAAACAGTTTATTGCTATGTGCTGAAAGAGCAATCGCCGTTACGACAGCCCCTACACCAATAGAGATCACTGCATTCGTAAGTTTAAAGCTAATTCGAGAGTCATCCTTGCGAAATTTTGGCAGGTGATAAAAACAGACCAAAAAGAGCGCAACAGAAATGGTTTCGATTACAAGCTGTGTTAAGGCGAGATCTGGTGCCCGAAAGAGAACATAGAACAGTGAAACCGTATATCCTACAGCACCGAGTAATAGGATGGACGTCAATCTTGATTTTGCAAAGAGAATGCTAATCGAACCGACGACTACGAATATGGCTAAGATGATTTCGAATAACCCAATCGAGGATACATTGCCTGTCTCCAACTTAAAGGCATCTTTCCAAATCAGTGTTGCAGTCAAAATGAAAATAAAGAAAGAAAAAATATAGACAAGATAAGATCTGATTGACCCATTCATGTAAGAATTTGTTAACTTATAAGCCCCAGCATGAAACCATTCTAACAATTGATCATAGAATCGATTGAGTGCTAGCTTTTTCGGAATAGCTTGGTAAAGCCCCTTCCATTTAGGATAAGTAATATAAAGGATCGTTCCTGATAAAATGACTCCAATCGTCATCAAAAGCTCTACCGTAAAACCATGCCAGAAATAGATATGAACATCGAATTTTTCTCCACTGCTTAATAGACTTGGAAGGATCACCGACATCGCTGGCGAAATTAGACTATTTTCTAGCAGACGTGGAAAAAGTCCAAAAACAATGACAAGCAAGACTAAGACAAGCGGTGAAATCAGCAGGCCAATTGGCGCTTCATGTGGTTTCTTGACTAATTTTTCCGGCTGATATTTCCCAGTAAAGGTTTTGAAAACCAAAACCATGCTATAAACAAACGTAAAGATACTTGCAACCCAAGCTATGATCGGGAATAAAATCCCGAAAGTTTCCAGATTAAAAATATTCATTTCTGTTACATGGACCATACCAGTAAAAAACATTTCTTTACTTAAAAAACCATTAAACGGTGGAAGGCCCGCCATTGAGAATGCCCCAATGATTGAGATCGTAAATGTAATGGGCATGAAATGCATAAGACCGCCTAATTTACGGATATCCCTTGTGCCTGTTTCATGATCAATAATCCCTGCAGCCATGAATAAGCTTCCTTTAAAAGTTGCATGGTTAATTAAATGGAAAATTGCGGCTGTAATAGCCAGGGTAAAGATATTATCATCCAATGCTTCATAATGGAGTGCAGCTGCCCCGACTCCAAGTAAGCTCATAATCAGCCCTAGCTGACTAACTGTTGAAAAGGCTAAGATTCCTTTCAAATCCGTTTGTTTAACAGCAAAAAACGAACCCCAAAACAGCGTAATCACCCCTACACCTGAAACAAGCCAGAACCAAAGACTATGTTCACCAAACACCGGAGTAAATCTTGCTACTAAATAGATTCCAGCCTTTACCATCGTGGCGGAATGCAAATACGCACTAACAGGGGTAGGTGCTTCCATCGCATCGGGTAGCCAAATATAAAATGGAAATTGTGCAGATTTCGTAAATGCACCAAGCAAGATGCAAAGTAATGCTGGTACAAATAATGGGTGGTTAAAGATCTCGGTTGAGATGGCTATCGTTTCAGAAACACTAAAGGTTCCTGTCATTAAATAAAGTAGGATGAATCCCCCTAACATCGCTAGCCCACCAAAAACGGTGATAAGCATCGATTTTTGAGCTCCGTATCGCGATTTTTCTCGTTCGTGCCAAAAACCAATTAATAAAAAGGAAGAAAAGCTTGTTAACTCCCAAAAAGCATACATAACGATCATATTATCTGATAAGACAACTCCGAGCATGGCACTCATAAAGAGCAATAAGTAAACGTAAAAGGCATCTAGTTTTTCCTTATCCTTTGCTAAGTAATTAATCGAATAAAGAACAACTAATGCGCCAATACCTGAAATTAATAGAGCAAATAAAATACTTAAGCCGTCCACTTTAACAGTAAAATTTATCCCTAAAGAAGGAATCCAATTTAATGTTTCTGTAACAACCATCTGATCCGACGTTGCAGCTAAGAATGATACAAAATAAATAAATAAAAATATTGGAAGCGGTAATACAAACCAACCTGTATGAACTGAGCTAATTTTTTTATAGAAAAACGGAATAACAATTGCTAATAACAACGGCGCAAAAATCGCCAAATGCAGATAAGACAACTCAAAACCTCCTTAAATAAATGCTTTGTTAAAGAACAGTGTTGATTTTTGACTACTCTGTTGATTGGAGCGGAAATCAACAGACAAATTTAACACAGCCGTTAATATATAACCTTCTAATCTAAATAGTTTTAGAGTCACTACACCCTTTCATGTATAAAATTTTAATCAAACAAAAAAGAGCCTGTTACCAAAGGGCATAATTATCCCTTGGTGACAGACTCCTCCAAAAATTTTTCATATGATCATGTATACCTATGATACCATACAGGACCGTAAAGTTAACTTATAATTTTTTCTAAACCTTTAAATTCAAGATTTTCAAACATCTCTAAAGCCTTTGATTTGATAATGTTTATTTCTGAATGCTCAATATTATAATTCACAGGTACCTTGTTATAAATTTGTGCTAATTTTTTTGAGATTTCTAGGTTTTCTAAATCTATTTCAATCTTCTTTCTTTGGGCATTGGTTAATTTATCCAAATTCTCTAATAATCCATCTATCGAATTAAATTCTTTAATTAATTTAAGTGCAGTCTTTTCACCAATTCCCTTAACTCCAGGATAATTGTCAGATGAATCACCCATCAGTGCCTTTACATCACTAAATTGATTTGGTAAAATGCCATATTCTTCAAAAAATTTATCGATTGTAAATAGATCATAATTTCCAATACCCTTCTTCATGATTGCAATAGCAGTGTTATCATTTATTAGTTGTAATAAATCTTTATCGCCAGTAACTACAGTAATCTTTGTATCGTTACTTATTTCATCTACTATCGTGCCTATGCAATCGTCAGCCTCGTATCCTTTTATACCTACATTCGGAATATCTAGAGAAGAAACCAATTCTTTTACTAAACTGAATTGGGGTAATAGCTCTAATGGAGCCTCCGACCGGTTTGCTTTGTATTCAGGAAATATTTTCGATCTATGAGTTTGACCCTCCATGTCCCAACAACAGATAATATGGGTGGGATTAAAATTATCCTTTGCTGCAAATAAGTGCTTTACAAATCCGTATAGCGCATTAGTAGGTACACCTTTACTATTTATCATAAAATAGTTGTTCACAGCAGTAGCATAAAAAGAGCGAAATAAAAGTGCCATTCCATCTATTATCATTAAATGTTTGTTTGTCAATATATGAACTCCCCTTTTCCAAAGTAAAACAAGTAGTATTGTTCTGTAAGCAAACTAGTTTTATTATACTACAAGATAAATTAATAGTAGTCCAAATAATAGATGGTAAATATTAATTTATTTACGATAAGTTCCTACACAATTTTGTATTTCTTAGCTAACTCAATCCATTCACTTTTTTTCTTAAATCCTAGTTTTTGACCTATATTTCTTCTGTGTACCTCAACGGTTTTAATAGCTATGTTTAACCGGTTGCTATTTCCTTTTGTGTGTAACCAAGCACAGTAAAAATAAATACTTCTGTCTCTCTAGAAGATAAAGGAAGACTAGATTGTTCTGATACTTCTCCCTCAAAAATAGCCTCATTAAATACTCTTCTTCCAGCAAGTATATTTCGAATTTCTTTTATAATCTCATCGCCATCTAACTTTTTAATTAAAAAACCATCTGCTCCCAGATCGAATGCTTGTTTTTGATACTCTATTTCATCATGCATCGAAAAAATGGCAATTTTGACATCACTGGAAACCGACCGAAGTTCTCTTAAAACTTCTAGGCCTTCTAGTGGATAAGTCAATGATAAATCCAAGAGAACGAGATCCACTGGATACTTTAAGAACTGCTGAATCGCCTCCTGTCCATCTGAAGCGAAAAGAACCCCTTTAACATCCATCGTTTGTTTAATTAAAAGGGCTAGACCGTCCCTAACAATAGAGTGATCGTCAATAATTAGTACGTTCATTTTCTATCTCCCCTAATGGAACATAACCTTCAACGATTGTAAATTTCCCTTTCTCGCTAATCCACTGTATTTCTCCTCCAATCATATGAGTTCTTTCTATCATATGATATCGGCCAAGCCCTTTACTTTGCATGTTTTTTACATCAAATCCTATCCCATTATCAAAAATTTCAAACTGTAATTGATTCTCTCTTACTTTCACTTGAATGGATACAAACTCAGGATGACCATGTCTCACCGCATTTTGGACCGCTTCTTGAATAATACGAAAGATGTGTAAGGAATACTCCTTGGATAAAGGAATTCCTTCCAAATCAATATCAGCGGTACATTCTATTCCATAAATCACAGTCCAATCTTTGGCAGCTCTACGAAGCGCAGTTTCTAAGCCTAAATGTTCAAGCGTAGAAGGATGCAGCTCTTTCGATAAACGTTTAATATCTTCTAATGTTTTTTCCAAACCAGCCTCCATTTTGTTTAAATGGACTTTAAAATCCTCATCTTTGATATAGGATTTCATGGATTGCAATCCAAGAAAAACACTGTAAACAGTTTGGCCAATATGGTCATGTAGCTCCCTAGCGATACGCATCCTCTCAGCTTCTTGAGCTGACATCGTATCATGAATCAATAGTTGTTTAATTTTGAGTTGTTGTTTTTCTGTTGTCCATTTCGGATTTCGTAAAACAAGTACCCAATATTTTTGGTCTTTTATGAAGAAAGGGGATAGATTCATCTCGAAGGATTCATTTATCCCTTTATATGTTGGCATCGTAGCCTGAAAAGCTGGTAAGGGATCCGGATTAGCCAAAATACAACGTTCCTCATCTTCCTTGACGCAACGTATTTGACAATATGAACAGTAAGGAACGGGTTCACCTAGTTCCCAACCTGGTCATTTGGTGGGCTAACGGATTCATGTATGTAATTCGACGTGCACGATCCATGATGATTAATCCTTCTAGCATATGTTCAAAAGCTAGCTTAAACCACTCGACATCCATATCCATACACTTCCTAATGTATTTTTGACATTGTTAAATTTGTAAGTTGATTTCCGCTGCAGGTACTCCCTTTCCGCGGGGGAGTCTGGGAGCCTGTCTAACTGCAGCGGCTAAGGGCTCGGGGTCATAAGCCAATCCGTCAAGAAGGTCAAGGAACGACCTTCATGCCAGCTCGTCTTATGCCTGTCGCCCCTGGGCAAGCCGCTTCCGCTTTTCGTTCTCCTCGGCGCTTTAGCGCCTGTGGGGTCTCCCATGCCACCTTCTCCCGCAGGAGTCTCGCACCTTCCGCTCCAATCAACTCAGTGCTCAAAATACTCATTGTTCTTTAACACAGCCCTTTTTTATAACCTATAGCACATTGAGTTTTTTTAAAAAACTGGATTTTTTTCATTTCTTTCTTGGTAAGTATGATACACCAAAAATTACAAATACATATATATTTCGAAAATTTGTCACAATTTCAAATACTAATAAGGGAAAAACCTTATACGGACATAACAAATTTTTAAAATATTATATATAAGAACATTCCTTAGCTTGATAAATGCCTATTTGTTCTTTCAAAGGAGAATCAATCAGTTTTATTTACGAACAAAGGAGAGATGTGAGATTTGGGGCTGACTTAATAAATTAAAAAGGATTTTATTGTTGAAGTAAGGGAAAGGGGTACTTGTATGAAATTAAAAATGGCTTTATTAGCACTTGTTTTCACTATTATCACAATGCTTACAGGGTGCGAACCACTCATGGTTCTAAACCCAAAAGGGCCGCAGGCCGAAAGGCAAGCTCATGATATTTTGGTTTCGATTGGGATCATGTCATCGATTGTAATTGTTGTTTTTGTTATTTTGATTTATATGTTAGTTAAATATCGTGCTTCCAAGCAAAGTCCTAACTATGAACCACCCCACATTGAAGGGAGCAAATGGGTTGAACTTGTCTGTGTAGGAATACCAGTCATCATCGTTACTTATCTTTCGGTGGTATCTGTACAAAGCAACAATATTGTGGAGGCAAAACCACAAGGATATAAGGACAAAGAACCTCTTGTCATTTATGCTTCATCGTCAGACTGGAAATGGCATTTTAGTTACCCGGAAGAAAATATTGAAACGGTCAATTATTTGTATATCCCTACTGACCGTCCGATTGAATTCAAGCTCTATTCATACGGACCGATAACAAGCTTCTGGATTCCTCAGCTGGGTGGACAGAAATATGCAATGTCCGACATGGTAACAACATTACACTTAGCCGCTGATGAACCTGGAGAAATGATGGGCCGAAATGCGAACTTTAGCGGTAAAGGTGTTGCTGAAAATACGTTTAATGTTACGGCAATGTCCGAAAAGAAGTTCGATGAATGGACAAAAGATGTAAAGAGTACTGCTAAACCGCTAACTGAGGAAAAATTTAACGAAATATTAAAACCAGGGCATCTCGGACAAATGACCTTTACTGGTACTCACTTAGGATTTAGTCCTGCTCCAGAACACCTTCACCATGGGGAGACAGAAGACGAGTGTAATACTTCACCATCTCAGGGCACAGAACCAGGAAGTCATGAGTAATTGATGTTGAAAATAAGTAGTTGGAAAAATATTTTCCTTAAAGGAGTAAAGAACAGTGGAATTTTTTGAACAGTTTGCTGTACCACATCCTAGTCTCGCTATATATGTATCAATGGCTTTGATTGGACTAACAATGCTCGGAATTATCGCTGGATTGACCTATTTTAAAAAATGGGGTTATTTATGGCGTGAATGGCTGACAACGGTTGATCACAAACGGATCGGAATCATGTATTTATTTGCTTCTTTAATTATGTTATTCCGTGGTGGAATAGATGCAATCATGATGCGTGCACAACTTGCTATGCCGAATAATAAGTTGCTTGATGCCCAGCATTATAATGAGGTTTTCACCACGCACGGGGTCATCATGCTAATTTTTATGGCCATGCCTTTTATCTTTGCCTTTATGAACTATGTCGTTCCGTTACAAATAGGAGCTCGAGATGTTGCATTTCCAAGATTAAACGCCTTAAGCTTTTGGCTATTCTTCTTTGGTGCAATGCTATTTAATATCTCTTTTGTGGTCGGCGGGTCTCCTGACGCAGGGTGGACTTCTTATTTTCCACTTGCAGGGAATGATTTCAGTAAGTCAGTTGGAACGAACTATTATATGGTTTCCATTCAAATATCTGGCCTTGGGTCACTATTGACCGGAATTAACATGATCACGACCATTCTTAAAATGAGAGCACCAGGCATGACATTAATGAAAATGCCAATGTTCACATGGTCTGTTTTAGTTACAAACCTTATTATTGTGACAGTTTTCCCTGTTTTAACCGTTGCGCTTGTGATGGGAACGATGGACAGATTATTTGGAACCCACTTCTTCGCAACTACAAATGGCGGCATGGACATGCTCTGGGCCAACCTTTTCTGGGTTTGGGGACATCCTGAAGTTTATATCCTTATTTTGCCTGCCTTTGGTCTATACAGCGAAATCATCTCAACATTTTCTGGTCGAAATCTATATGGATATAAATCAATGGTTGCATCTATGGTTATTATTTCTGCTCTTTCCTGTATGGTTTGGGCGCATCATTTCTTTACAATGGGGCAAGGGGCAATAGCAAACAGCTTTTTCTCGATTACAACAATGGCTATTTCTGTTCCAACAGGGGTAAAGATTTTCAACTGGTTATTCACATTATGGAAAGGAAAAATCCGGTTTACCGTTCCGATGTTATACTCCGTCGGTTTTATTCCGTTATTTGTAATTGGTGGTATGACAGGGGTAATGCTGGCGATGTCGGCTGCTGACTACCAGTACCATAACACTATGTTCTTAGTCGCACACTTCCATAATACCCTTATTCCTGGTTTTGCATTTGCGATGCTTGCAGGTCTGACGTACTATTGGCCAAAAATGTTTGGCTTTATGTTAAATGAAAGAATTGGGAAATGGACATTCTGGCTTCTTACTATCGGATTTTCCTTCGCATTCTTCCCAATGTACATTACCGGTTTAGATGGACAGGCTCGTCGTATGTATACCTATTCAGAAGTAACCGGATATGGATTTTTAAATATGGTTTCATTTGTTGGAGCAGGTATTATGGCCATTGGCTTCGCTTTAATTGTCTACAATATTTATTACAGTGTCCGATATTCATCAAGAAATATTGGAGAGGATCCTTGGGATGCACGGTCGCTTGAATGGGCAACTCCTACTCCTGTACCTGGAATATAACTTTGCCATTGAACCGCATGTAGCTTCAACCCAAGCATTTTGGGATATGAAGAAAAAAGGTCATAATCTGTTTCCTGGAAAAGTAGAAAAAATTCATATGCCTAATAACAGCGGAGTTCCTTTTATCCTTAGTGCCATATTCTTTATCTGGGGCTTTTCCGTCATTTTCTCACTATGGATCCCGGTTATTATTTCTACTATTGGTATCGTTGTATGTTTGTTCCATCGCTCATTTGAAAAAGATCACGGACGATATATTTCTGTTGATGAAATAAAAAAAACTGAAACCAACTTGCGAGGTGTTATCTAATGAAAGTAGATCATACGCTTCCGTTAGAATATAGTACAAAACAAAATGATCTAAATATTTTTGGCTTCTGGGTTTTTCTTGCTGCTGAAATTATGCTTTTTGCGACTCTTTTTACGTCCTATTTTACACTAGAGCATAGAACTGGAATGGGTCCAAGTGGAGCTGAGATTTTCGAACTACCCCTGTTTTAATTGAGACGTTTATTTTATTAACAAGTAGTTTTACCATTGGCCTTGGTGTTCACGCAATGCGTATTGGACGCAAAAAAGCGATGATTTCATTCTTTATGATCACCCTTCTTCTTGGTCTAGCTTTCTTGGGCTTAGAAATCGATGAATTTATTACGTATATTCACGAGGGGGCAACCTTGCAGACGAGTGCGTTTACAGCTATTCTTATGACTACACTTGGAACACACGGAGCACACGTTACCTTCGGATTATTTTGGGGATCGCCATCCTTTTACAAGTGAAAAACCGAGGGTTAACGCCTGAAACAGCTAATAAATCATTTATTTTCTCATTATATTGGCATTTCTTAGATGTAGTCTGGATCTTTATCTTCAGCTTCATCTATTTGAAAGGAATGTTGTAGAATGAGCGAATTATTTCCACGTAAACAAATAATGGGATTCGTCTTTTCCATCTTTTTAACGCTAATAGCCCTTATGGTTTATTTCCTTCAGTTATCATTTGCACAAGGGATCACTATTTTAATGGTTACAGCGTTGGCCCAGGCTTTGTTACAACTAGTTTTCTTCATGCATGCTGGGGAAACCGAGGACAAATGGATTATATATGGAAAAATTCTTTTTATGGTTGCCATGGCCTTAATTACCGTTTTTGGAACACTACTCATTTTCCTTTGGGATATGTAGACAAAATAAAATAGAGAGTGTGTCTTATATAACTCTCATTCTCCTTTTCATCAATAAATAATAGGGGATGGTCATAATGACCATCCCCTATTATTTATTTTGCTATCACAATTCAGCTATTTTTTGGTACTTTAATTAATCTACCTGGTTTCACATCACTATGATTAAGTTGTTCATCTTTGCGGATGCAGCAAAGATATAGCTAAAGTCAATCACTGATTGTTCCAACCTCATTTTCATCATATGAAATCCAGTCACTAAAGCTACCGACATATAATCGGACATTTTCGTAACCCGCCTTTTTTAAGGCGATAAAGTTAGGTGCCGCCGTCACACCGGAGCCGCAATAAACGATAATTGGCTGCGACTTGCTTAGTTCTGCAAAGCGCTTTTCCTGCTCTGAAGCTGATTTATAAATTCCAGCTTCAAGTCCGTCTATCCAATTCTTATTGATCGCACCAGGGATGTGCCCTGCTTTTTTATCAATATGTTCTTCTATACCTTTATAGCGCTTTGGCTCGCGAGAATCGATTAACACCGTTTCGCCATTACCAGCCAAAACAATCCTTTTAACCTCTTCATAGGACGCGATAACATCATGATTTAGCGATACTTCAAACGACCCAATTGAATAAGTTGGGAACCCATTGTCAACGGGATAACCAGCAGCCTTCCAAGCACGGTAACCACCGTTTAATACCGCAACCTTACTATGCCCTAGATATTGGAGCAACCAATACAGCCTTGCTGCAAAGGCCCCATCACCTTGATCATAGGCAATAATCGTCGTATTCGTGCTAATTCCGGCTTGCTCTAGCTTCGTAACAAGCTCGGTCACGTCTGGCAAAGGGTGACGTCCCCCATGCATTGTGACAGGAGCGGACAAATCTTCTTCAAGGTGAAAATAAACCGCACCAGGAATATGATCGATTACGTATTCTTTTCTTCCCTCATCAGGTTTGCCGAGATAAAATCGGCAATCGACTACCCGAACCTGAGGGTCCTGTAAATGTTGCATTAACCATTCCTTTTCTAATACAGCGTCCACCTGATTTACCCTCCTACTCAATTACTCCGTTTTTCCATTAAGCGCTGAACGTGCTCTTTTGGTGTCCAACACTGAAATTGGTAGTGAGGCTGGGTTTCATAGCCTAGCCTACCACAGGAATAATTCATTCCTATTTCGGTTTTTTCCGGAACGAAAATGAACACATGTCGCACATGCATGAAATCGATTTTTCAAGTTCTCACCCTATTTATCAAACCATATTTCTACTACAATTGTCTAATCTGTTTTTCCACATCTATTAATGTTTCAATAGGGAACTCATCACTAAGTGAGGCGATGATTCCTTTATAGTACTCATCAATTTGTTCAGTAATATGGTCCATTAAACATGCTGTCTCGGCTTCGAGAGCATTTACATAGTAGGCCTTGACCTGCTCGCCTTCCCCTTGCAAAAATTGATCAGCTGGCTCCTGCATCACTTTTTCAAGTTCTTCTTGCATCAATTTTTTCTCGTTTTTTTCGAAAAACGCTTTAGCATTTTTATAGAATGAAAGAGCCTTGTGGAACAGCTTCATATCAATTGTTTGGAACGCATTTGCCACCTGCAAGCCGTCGATTTTTTCCAATTCAAACTGTGTAAACGATAAATCACGATTCTTTTCTTTCAACTCAAGAACTAAATGCTCGAAGCGCTCCTTTAAAATTTTGCCGATAAACGCTTCTAATCGAACAGTCGTTGCGCGTATTTCTTGAGCAAAATCATAACCTAATGATTCAATTAATTCCTGTAAGGCCATGTTTAAGGCTTTCTTAATATTTCGGCCGTCCTCTTTTAGCACAGAAGGATTGAACGATTCTTTGAAAAAGTCTCCAAAACGATAAAAGACCCTTTGTTTAATGTAATAAAGTAATTCATCAGCTTCTTGTATTAAACGTTTTTTCAAGAAATCTTCTGATTGCTCGTTTAAGAATTGATGTATTTGTTCCTGCTCAGCGATTGCTCCCAGTCGTTTTGCTTCTTTGACCGATTGATCCTCTTGAGCCGAAGAGATCATTTGTTTGAGAATTTGAATGGTACGCTGATGTTCTGCTTGAGCGGCATCGACGACCATTTTCTTCAAATCGCCCGAAATAAAATGGTAAAAGGCCTGTTCGAATTGGTGAATTCTTGACTCATTCGTCTTTAATTGTCCAAGCTTTTCTTGAATGGCAAGTAAGCTTGAAATCGCAAACATGTTGGGCTTTCTAATACCATAGCCGACAAGCTGATCCTTGACGTAATCAATAACGGAACCCATTTCTTCCGGACTATTGGCAAGATCAATCGCATTGATGATAAAGAACATCTTATCCAGCTCAAAGCTATCCTTAACACGGCCTAACTGAATTAAAAACTCCCGATCGGCCTTTGAGAAAGCATGATTATAATAAGTAACAAATAAAATAGCATCCGAGCTCTTAATGTAATCAAATGCCACATTTGTATGGCGGGCATTGATTGAATCTGCCCCTGGTGTATCAACTAGCGTGATCCCCTCTTTTGTAAGTGGACAATCGTAATATACATCGATCCATTCGACTAGACAGGACTTTTCTTCCTGTGCAACAAAGTCTCGGAATGTTTGCAAATCGGTTTCCAGCAGAGTTCCTAGGCGGTTCTCATAGTGGGCATAACCGTTATAGAAGGCTCTTAAAAATGCATAGTGCACCTTACTATAGGCATCTAAATGCTCTTCTGACCCTAATACTTTTTCAATCGCCTTGACTGCCGCTGCAAAGTCGATTGCATTGAAATCAAAGATGGCTAACGAACGTCGAACATCTTCTAATAACGCGTCAGGATTTTTAAGCTTGACGATGACTGTTCCATGTGGATGATTGGCATCGATCGGCTTGATTCTGTTAATGGCGGCAGTCGTTGGATTTGGTGAAACTGGCAGAATTTTTTCACCGATTAACGCATTCGCAAACGAAGACTTTCCTGCACTGAATGCTCCAAACAATGCAACGGTGAATTGTTGACTTTCAAGTCTGCCTGCTCTAACCTTTAACTCCGTAGAAATCTTCTCTAAGCCAGGAATATCCTGCACCTTTTCTGCAGAAAAACGGAGATGAGAAACGATCCGCTCAACCTGTTCCTTGGAAATGACATCAGCCGAGTCTTCAATGTGTTCTTCTTCTAAAATAGCAATCTCTGAAACATCCTTATTAGAATCAGAATTCTGCAGCGCTGAATTCCGCACCACTTCGACTTCCTCATCAATAATCTGTGCTAAGCTTTCAGCAACGTCAGTGTACGCTTTATAATCAATATTTCCAGTTAAGGTTTGTTCGATTGTTTCAGATATTTGTTCATGTCGTGCGAAAATCGAATTTAATTGTTCAACTGTCTTTTGATATTCCTGTAATTGTGAAAGTTCAGCAGTTAAAGCGCTAGATTCCTTTGCATTTTTTCTACTTAATTCCTTGAGATAGAGCTCCTTCCACTCAACAATTGCCTTTTTGGATAGCCTTTTCAAAGAATTAGCCACATCATTCGTGTAATTTAGAACATATTCCCCAGAAAGCCTTGCACCAGACTTTAGGTTTTGATCTAGCAAGTCTTTTTCAAATGATACCTTAATCGCCTGTGCAGCTTCCATTAGCTCAGGCTTTTCAGCATTATTTTCCTTTAAGGTGTTTAATGCTAATTGACGTAAATGCCATTCAATTTGCGATTTGACTCGTTCAGAAAGATCCTCAAATAAACGCTCGCGCCGTTGATTTCTTTCCTGCTCGGTTTTATTTTTTGCGAAAAAGAGGCCGACCTTAAACTCTGGCTGACAAGCCTCGATATATTGTTGTGCAAGCTCCCTTGTTTGGAATGGCATAATGTAAGCACTATCAAGAATTTCATCGACTTCATCATTTATACCATCACTGCTCGCTTCAATTGCTGCTTTCATATCTTGAAGCATCAGCTCTAATTGATGAATTCGGTCCTTTAATGCTGTTCGTTCTTCCTGATTAAAATCAGACAGCTTCTCCTCAAAAGTTTGAATATCCACCTGATCCTGTTCCTTCACAAATTTAATGTGATCATTCGTCAATTTAACAAGTGAATGTAGAATTGAACTTGGCAGGTTTTCTTCTCGTTTTGCAATCTTTTCATGCAGAAGTTCCTGAAGCTTTTTAAATTGATTATGTGGATGCTCACCATGCTTTAATGATGTATATAAAATGTATTCTGGTCTCACTCCCCATGATGCGAACGATTGCAGAACACTTTCTTTAAATCCATCAAAGCTTAATTCCTCATCACGGTGCTTATCAATTTGATTGATAACCAGACATAATTGTTTCCCAGCTTGGGTTAATTCTTTCGTAAAGAGGAAGTTAACTTCCGATTGGACATGATTGTAATCCATTACATAAAAAATGAGATCAGCTAAATGTAGTGCAGACTCGGTTGCGATTCGATGGGCATCATCAGTGGAATCAATCCCAGGTGTATCCATGATGATGACATTGTTCGGAAGACTTGAATTTTGATGGCTTATTTCAACAGCTTCAATTTCGTCGCCATCCTTACAATACGTTTTCACTTTCTCATAATCATAAGGAGCTAAATAAACCCTAGGCTTCCCCTTTTTAAAAATAACCTTTGCATACTCATCGCCCGTTTTCACTTTAACAAGGTTTGCACTTGTCGGAATCGGGCTTGACGGCAGCAAGTTATCCCCCACTAATTTGTTTATCATCGTTGATTTACCTGCTGAGAAGTGGCCGCAAAACGCAATTGAAAATTCCTGTTGGCTTAATTTTTTTGCCAATTGTTCTGCTCTTTGTGCTGTTTGTTCATCTTGATTCTGTCTGAAAAGCTCGTATAACACCGCAATCTTTCCAAGTAAAGATTGCTCCTTTTGTTCTAATATTTGCACCATAACTATACCCCTTGTCCCCCAATATTTCATTATCACTTTATTTTATCCGATTTTTCTAAATTTTCCTACCTAAATGTATTTTCTATATCAAAATGGTGATTCAATCAATATTGTAACAAAATTAATACTCAAACTTACAAAGAAAAAATAAAAAACCCGGACAATTTAGCCCAGGCAAAAGTGTATTAAATTATTATCTTTGAGATGGTTTAGCTACGTTATTTAGAACGTGTTTCATTAAAAAGGAATAGCCAACAACAGTCGAAGCGATTAGCATTGCAAGCATATGTAACACCACCTTAGGTGAATGTAATTGATAATTATTTTCATTGATTATGATAGCATAAGTGAAAATCGTTTTCAATGGAATTTTTAAATTGCCACACTTTTTTAACATTTTGTTTTACGTTTAACGCATAAAAAAAGCTTCCCTCATCGAGAAGGAAGCAAGAACGTTTTGAAGAATGTTGTTGTGCTCTTTTATTATAATAGCCGTGTCCGCTTTGGTCACGATGAAATCTTTACCAGTTAATCATTAGAATAAAACGTGTTTAGGTTTTCCTGCATCTGTACTTCAATAAAAATTTTATTTTCTGCTAATTCACCACAAACCTGACATGTTTTAATATGATCATATAAAAGCCTGCAACTTTCACAATAGTATTTTTCCATTTTGCACCGTCACTTCCTGTTCGTAAACAGTTTGTTTTAGTATATTCGGATGCTTTAACAATTGTGACTGGAGTCGAATGGAAAAATTATTTTATTAAACCGCTTTTTGTTCTGAAAGCTGGCTCATTTCAGCAGACTTTTTTACTGTTAAAACGTTAAACACGATATTCAAGACGATCGCGGTTAAGCTACCCGCAACAATCCCATTGTCCGTTAAAATCTGAATGTTTTCTGGAAGCTTTGAAAATAAATCAGGAACAGCTGTAACGCCTAGACCCATTCCAACGGAGCAAGCAATGATTAATAGATTTTCTTGACTTGCAAATTCTACTTTGCTTAGCATTTTGATGCCATATGCAATGACCATTCCAAACATCGCCACCATCGCTCCACCAAGCACAGGAGTTGGAATGACTGTAGTAAGCGCCCCAATTTTCGGAACTAATCCTAAGATTACTAGAAATGCTCCAGCAACATAAATAACATTTCTGCTTTTCACACCTGATAATTGCAGTAGTCCGACGTTTTGTGAATAAGTTGTATATGGGAAGGCATTGAATAAGCCACCAAGAATAATCGCTAACCCTTCAGCGCGGTATCCGTTAGCTAAATCTTTATCGGATAGTTTTTGATTACAAATATCGGATAACGCAAAATATACGCCAGTAGATTCAACTAAGCTAACAATGGCAACAAGCGTCATCGTTAATATTGGTGTTAATTCAAATGTTGGTGTTCCAAAGTAAAACATCTTAGGAAGGTGAACCCACGATGCATCACCAACAGCCGAAAAATCAACTTTACCCATTGCATAAGCGACAATTGTTCCTCCTGCGAGACCAACAAGAATCGAAATGGAACGTAGAAACCCTTTAGCAAATTTATATAGAATAAGAATAAATGCTAATGTACCAAACGCTAAAGCTAGATTTGAATAAGAACCAAAATCACTGCTTCCTTGTCCACCTGCAACATTATTCATGGCAACAGGGATGAGGGTAATACCGATAATCATAACGACTGAACCAGTAACCACTGGTGGGAAAAATCGAGCCAGTTTTCCGAAGAATGTTGAAATAAGAATGACGATTAAACCGGAAATAATAATTGAACCGTAAATAGAAGAAACTCCATATTGAGCTCCAATTGCGATCATCGGTCCAACTGCCGTAAAGGTACAGCCAAGCACAACAGGTAAGCCAATTCCAAAAAAGCGATTTCCCCACACTTGAAGAATTGTGGCAATCCCACACATAAGGATATCAATGGAAACTAAGTAGGTTAATTGTTCCCCCGTTAATCCGATTGCTCCCCAACAATTAACGGTACAATAACGGCTCCAGCGTACATCGCCAATACGTGTTGAATTGCTAGTGAGGCAATTTTAATTGGTTGCTGTTTCATTATGCTAATTCCTCCACTTTCCTATTAATAAATTGAACTTGACCATTTTGTAACGATTGAACTTCGGCTAAAGATTCTACTCGGTAACCTTTATTGCGAAGCATCTGTCCACCTTCTTGAAAGGATTTTTCGATAACAATCCCAAAACCTACGATTTCTGCATTGGCTTGGGCCACAATGTCAGCTAAACCAAGTGCAGCTTGTCCATTCGCTAGGAAGTCATCGATAATCAGGACACGATCTCCTTCTAATAAATATTTTTGGGAAACGGAGATTTCATTCGTTTCATTTTTCGTAAAAGAGTGAACCTGGCTCGTTAATAGGTCACCTGCTAGCGTCAGTGATTTTCTTTTTCTTGCAAAAACGACTGGTACGTTTAGCATTAATCCAGTCATGACACTTGGGGCAATCCCAGATGATTCGATGGTTAATATTTTTGTGATCCCTTCAGATTTAAAAAGATTAGCAAACTCTTTTCCTATTTCCATCATTAAATGTGCATCAATTTGGTGATTTAAAAACGAATCAACCTTAAGTACTGAATCTGATAGGACAATACCTTCTCTTAATATCTTTTCCTTTAAAGCTTCCACAGTGATCCCCTTTCTCTTGTAGCGCCTCACTCTCACTCTAATTAAACAAAAAAGCCTAAAGGCCTCTCCACTCAAATAGAGTGAGACTGTGACCTTTAGGCTTTTATACCAAAAGAAAACTTAAACAAGACTATTAATATAGAAGTCCTTGTTTAATATCTCACTCATAGTCGGATATTTTACGGAAATCCGGTAGAAACTTGTGGGCCTTATTCCCACGATTATATGAGTCTTTTTCCTATTCATTTGTATGGTCGTATTATATCGAGATAATATCTGTTTGTAAAGACAATTCCAAACATTTCTAAGTTTTTCAATCAAATTGTTCGTGTTTCCGTTTTCATTTTCTTAAAACCGAGGGTATTTAAAGGAAAGTAATGGAAAAGTACATATAATTTCAAAATTGTTAGGTATAAAACGATGCCTCTTGCTTGCATATAAATTGGAAAGTAGTCCTGCCTTTTATTCCTAATAATCCTTCACAATTTTTAAAGAAAATCTGTTTAAATCATCCAATTTTTAACTATATTCGACATAAGAGTTCACATATTATTCACACTTTACGGATTCAACAAGTGATATTAATCACTGTAATAACAATTTTTCACCATTACCATAGTAATTAATCAAGTAATGAACATTTTGTGAACTTGTTCAAACAATATGGAATATTCTCTATTGTTCGGTATGATGAAAGTGTATTCATTAAATATTTCTAAATTGTGAAGAGGGGAGTGAATCATTATGGCGAAAACGGAACTTGGGAATAAAACTAATGCTCCGATTAAGCATGAAGAAGAATCTCAATTAAAAGGGACATTGGTTTCCGTTTTCTTAGTCGCATTGGTTCTAATCGGTACATGGGCTGGAGTTTATTTCATGTATGTTGATCGTCTGTAATCGAGGGAGGGGGAAAAAAAGCCATGCATATCCATAAATTTGAAAAGGTTTGGCTAATTTTCGGGATTGCAATGTTGATTGTTTTTTTATCGGTAATTGGGGTAAGCGCTTTTTATTTGGGAAATCAACCGCCAAGCTGCTTGAATACCATTGATCCTGCAAAGGTCGATACAACTGCACCTTTTGATAAACCAGGTTTAAAAAAGGTTGAAGGAAAAGAATGGGATTACGAGCTAGTCATTGTGGCATCTATGTTTAACTACAATCCAGGTAATATTGAGATTCCAAAAGGCTCAAAAGTTAAAGTAATGGTAACGACTAAGGATGTTATCCATGGATTTGAAGTAGCCGGAACCAATATAAACATGATGGTTGAACCAGGATTTATAAGCGAATATGTTGCATCATTTAATAAAACCGGGAATTTACAATTTTATGTAATGAATATTGTGGGATGGGTCATCACATGATGACGTCAAAGATCGAGGTGGTTAAATAATGAATAATCCATCAGTGATAAAAGTTGATCGTCGTGATGGTAAATTGGCCATGGCTCACTTTTATGTAGCCTTTACAGCTTTGGCAATTGGAGGTCTCGCAGGCCTTTTACAAGTATTAGTACGCTCAGGTAAATTTACCTTACCTTTTGGAATCGGTTATTATCAAGTTTTAACTGTCCATGGTGTTCTTTTAGGATTAGTATTAACTACTTTCTTTATTATGGGATTCCAGCACGCTGCATGTAGCTACTCTTCCGGAACTTATTCAGCCAGTGTTCGAAAAACCGCATGGATCGGATACTGGATCATGACGACTGGAACAGCATTAGCTGCTGTGATGGTCTTGTTAAATAAAGCTTCTGTTCTCTATACATTTTATGCACCTTTACAAGCACATCCACTTTATTATATTGGTTTAGCGCTTGTTGTCGTTGGAAGCTGGATCGACGGTGCAGCAATTTGTACTACATATATTAAATGGCGTAAAGCTAATCCAGGGAAAACAAGTCCATTAATGACTTATATGTCACTAGTAAACACCATGTTATGGTTTATTGCGACAATCGGGGTTGCTGCCACAGTTTTAATTCAATTATTACCTTGGTCTTTAAATCTAGTACCAACCGTAAACGTATTAGTAAGCCGTACCTTATTCTGGTACTTCGGTCACCCGCTTGTATATTTCTGGTTACTGCCAGCTTACATGGCATGGTATGTGGTCATTCCAAAGGTGATTGGTGCGAAGATTTTTTCTGACTCACTAGCACGTCTATCATTCTTGCTCTTTATCTTATTTTCGTTCCCAGTCGGGTTCCACCACCAATTAACAGAGCCTGGTATTGATCCGGCATGGAAATTCTTACAGGTTGTACTTACATTCTTAGTTGTCATTCCGTCTTTAATGACTGCATTCTCTTTGTTCGCAACATTTGAAACTTTCGGTCGTTCAAAAGGCTCAACAGGGCTCTTTGGCTGGGTGAAAAAACTTCCGTGGGGCGATGCTCGTTTTGTTGTGCCTTTCATTGGAATGCTTGCGTTCATCCCTGCGGGTGCAGGCGGTATGGTAAATGCTTCTCACCAAATGAACCAGGTTGTTCACAACACTGTTTGGGTTACTGGACACTTCCACTTAACTGTCGCAACAGCTGTTGTTCTAACATTCTTTGGTGTATCTTACTGGTTAGTGCCACATTTAACCTGGTCGCGTCCTTACAAAAGCAATGAATAAACTTTGTATCCTTCAAGGTGTTCTATGGGCAGTTGGTATGACCTTTATGTCGGGCGCAATGCACGCTTCAGGTTTACTTGGCGCACCTCGTCGTTCAGCTTTCTCTGAATATGGTGGCTCTGCTCAAGCAGCTGAATGGATTCCTTACCAAATTGCACAAGCAGTTGGAGGTAGCATTCTATTCATTTCCGTCATCTTAATGGTGTACATTTTCATTAAGTTAGCTTTCTTTGCTCCTAAAGGTGACCAAGAATTCCCAATGGGCGAAGTTGCAGAAGGTACAGAACCTACACCTGCAGTATTCGAGAACTGGAAATTATGGCTTGGTGTTGCTGCATTGTTAATTATTTTCGCATACACAGTTCCATTAACTGATATTATTCAAAATTCACCTCCAGGATCACCTGGATATAAGCCTTGGTAAAAAAGAAAAGCAAAAAAGGAACCCTCAGCTAGTTTTTGCTAGCAACGGGTTCCTTTTTGGTTACAATTGATAGACATCCCGGTATTTCTCTGAAAGATAATCCACTAAATATTTCGCGTTTAATCCTTCACCGGTTACGTCTTGAATAATTTCTAACGGCTTTTTCATCTTTCCATATTGATGAACATGTTCTGTAAACCATTGTTTTATTGGCAAAAGATCACCATTCGCCAATAATTCATCAAAATTCGGTTGGACTTTGATTAGCGTATGCTTAAATTGCGCTGCATACATATACCCTAATGCGTAGGAAGGGAAATAGCCGAAGCTCCCACCTGCCCAATGTACATCCTGCAACACACCTTCTCCATCATGGCTTGGTCGAACCCCTAAATATTCTTCATATTTGTCATTCCAAATCTTTGGCAAATCGGCCACTTCAATTTCATCATTGAATAAACCCTTTTCAATTTCATATCGAATCATTATATGTAATGGATAGGTGAGCTCGTCTGCCTCAATTCGGATAAGCGAAGGCTTTGATTCATTAATCGCTCGATAAAAATCAAGCAAATTTACGTCGTTAAATTGCCCAGCTGCATACTGCTTTAATAAAGGATAATTTTTTACCCAAAAAGAATATTGTCGTCCTACAAAATTTTCATAAAAAAGCGATTGTGATTCGTGGATTCCCATTGAAGTCCCACCACATAAAGGGGTACCAATTAACTCTTTTGAAATATTTTGTTCGTAAAGAGCATGCCCGCCCTCATGAATCGTCCCAAATACTGCTGTTCTAAAGTCATTTTCATCATATTTAGTTGTGACTCGCACATCACCAGGGTTTATTCCTGTCGCAAATGGATGAACGGTTTCATCTAAACGGCCAGCTTCAAAGTTATAGCCCATTTGTTTTAATATTTGTAAGCTAAATTCTTTTTGTCGCTGCTTCGGGAATGGTTGAAATAAAAAGTCTGTTTTGGGCTGATGGTTCGAGGCGGAGATTTTTTTTACTAGCGGAACAATTTCTTTTCTCAAATCTCCAAACACTTTATCCAGTACCTCAACTGTCATGCCTGGTTCATATAAATCTAATAAAGGATTATATTTATTTCCTTCATAACCCCAATAATTAATAAATCGTTTTGTCAGTTGTACTAATTTTTCCAAATATGGTTGGAATTTTTTAAAATCAGCCTCGGCTTTCGCCTCTTCCCAAACACTTTCAGCCTTTGATTGTAAAATCACATATTCCTTGTATTCGTCATGTGGAATTTTTTTGTTTCGCTCATATTCCTTCCTGCATTCTTCCAATGTTTTCTTCGTTCGCTCTGGCAGATCCTCATTTGATAACTCGGCGATATAGCCCGCCATTTCTGGAGAAGTAGACATTTGAAACACCTCTGAAGAAAGCATCCCAATCACTTCTGAACGTTGCTCCACTCCTTGTTTCGGGGCACCCGTACGTAAATCCCAGTAAATCAAAGACAATGCTTCATTAAAAGCACTTATTTTTTTGACATACTCAAGAAAGTCCTTTTCGATAGCTTCAATCGGTATCATCCACATTCCTCCAATAAAGTTATTCATATCAATTTTAACACACTAAGCTTGTGTCTTTCCTTCTGATGGATTGAATACAAAAAAAATAGACAACAGCATAGGCTATTGTCCAAAAATAGAGAGGTTAAAAAGTTCCATGATAAATGGAATACAAACAACTAGACAACATCAGGGTGCAAACTTGTTAAAGTTTCACACTCCTTTCGTTTGTCACATCTTCATAGTAATTATAATGTTTTCTTAGTGCTGATGTTAGTGATAAATGTTACAGTTTAACGAATTAAATTTTAGATTAATTTAACAAAATCCACTCTCCAATTTGAAAAGTGGATTTCATCCATTCTATTCTTCTTCTAGTGCCAAATCCTTTACTGGAAGTGGTTCATCCTCTTTGTGTGTTACTTTACGAAGGTTAAATAATGCTTTGATACAAAATACCACTAGTATAGCAACACCTACTAAGAAAATGGTATCAGGAATCGCACGAATCGTTAATAGCTTCACGACTGATTCCTGTTGTAAGAATGCTGCTGATCTTGATGCAGCATAGCCGTTATCATACGCTGTTTTTAATTGCATAAATCCTACTGGAAGCAATGAAATGATAATCATACCAGCTAGACCAACGTTTAATAAGACACATGAAATTTTAATCATTTTATCATTCCATTTTTCTGGCTTCACAATATTGCGTAACGAGAAGACAAGAACGGCACAAGCAAACATACCGTATACACCCATCATCGAACCGTGCCCATGGGTCGGAGTTAAAAACTGTCCATGCTCTAAATAACTTACAGCAGGTAAATTGATTAAGAATCCAAGCACACCAGCACCGACTAAGTTCCATACCGCTACAGAAATCAAGAACCAGAATGTACCCTTATAAGGGAAATCAACCCCACCGTCACGCATCATTTTGTACTGCTCATAAGCTTCTAAAATCAATAATGTTAATGGGATAACCTCTAATGCTGAGAACACAGCTCCAAGGGCAATCCAAGCCTCTGAAGAACCGTTGTAATAATAGTGATGTCCAATTCCAATTACACCGCTACCCAATAGTAAAATTAATTGGAAGTATAATGCCTTAACAGTAGATTTCTTAGTTACTAAATTCATTTGAACCATTAAGAAGCCTATTACCACTACCGCAAACACTTCAAAGATTCCTTCAACCCACAGATGGATGATCCACCAGCGCCAATAATCCGCAAATGTGAAGTGAGTCCCTGGATTAATTAGGAATGCAAACAAGTAGAAAAACGGTACAGCAATTGCAGAGTAGAATAATAAATGGATTAAACCACCTTTGTCGGATTCACGTTTTAATCCGCTCTTAATTCCTCTGTAAACGATATATAACCAGATCAACATACCCGCGGCAAGAATAACCTGCCAGATTCTACCTAACTCTAAATATTCCCAACCTTGGTGACCTAATAAGAACCAGTTATTTCCTAGGTAGCCATTTGCGCCAAGCCATTGACCAACCATACTTCCACCAACAAGAACTACTAAAGCCCAGAAAAGAATATCGACTAACAATCCTTGACGTTTTGGCTCATGTCCTCCAACTAGAGGAGCAATAAAGATCCCCATTCCAAGCCAAGCTGTTGCAATCCAGAAAATGGCTAGTTGAAGATGGTAGCCTTTTGCAATGTTAAATGGCAATAAATCATAAACCCATTTCATTCCAAAGAAGCTATCTGGCTCAATGTAGTAGTGGGCTAAAAGTGCACCAAACATTGATTGGATAAAGAATAATACTGAAACAATCACAAAATATTTTCCTGATTTTAGTTGTGAGTTTGTTACAGGGAGCTTTCTTAGGTCAATTTTCGGGAAATTCCCTGGCGTATAAGCTTCCTCCATCCCAAGATGGTAACGATAGAACAAAAATAGAATAATACCAACGAACAGGACTAATACTGTAACACTGACACCGCTCCACCATATCGCAGAGAAGGACATTTCATTTCCAGCGTCCTTATAATATGGCCAGTTATTTGTATAAGTAATATCATCATCCACACGTTCCGTACTTGATAACCATGCAGTCCAAAAGAAGAAATCAGAGATCTGTTCAATTTGATCACCTTCAGATACCCACGCGCGTTCGCCTTTCGGCATGTCTTCTTCCTTAATTAAGTTCGGCTTTAACCCCCAACCATCACCATTGGTAAATACATCATGATAATATTCTCTTACCTTTTCTACCCCATAAACCTGAGCATCTGTAAGAATGAGAGAATCATCACCTTTTTCATATCGATTCTTTCGCATTTCTTCAATTACAGCTTCACGAATAATCGTTTTTTCCTCTTTAGCTAAGTCCGTATATTTTTTTCCGTATTGCTCATTTGCTTTATAATCCTGCATTCCTTCTGTATAAACCTTCAATGCCTCCGCAGTATAATCAGGCCCCATATACGAGCCATGGCCTAAAACAGTCCCATAATCCATCAAACCATATTTTTGAAACACGGCTTGACCACCCATAATCGAATCTTTTGTTAGGATGACCTCACCCTTCGCATCAGTAACCTCGAGTGGTCTTGGTGCCATATCTTTAAAGATCCAAAAGCCACCTACGAGTAAAACAGTAAAACTAAGTATACATGTTGTAATAAGAATGGATTTTAAAAGTGCGTTTTTTGGTTTCGCTGACTTTACCTTGTTGTTTTCCATCCCAAACACTTCCTTTCGTTGTCTTATAGTCACATTTTAGACGTAAATCTGTGACAACTTTGTGAGATGTCTCATTATCTAACTGTGATATTTCACACACCTTAAAAAATCTGAAATTCATATTAATAAGGAAATAATAGAGATGAAAAAATAAGTGATAATCGTGATGTTAGTCACTATAACAACGATAGAAATGAATTATGCTACAGGTGTGAAACGAAAATAGAGGAGTGGATTCATATGGAAAACAAGCTAGTAGAAATGGATGTTCGGGAAGATATACAAAATAAGCAAGACCCGTTCCAAAAAATTATGAAAGCAATCATAGATTTCCAATCCAATGATGTACTTCTACTTCACGCACCGTTTGAGCCAGTCCCTTTGTATGCAGTGTTAACGGCAAGTGGTTTCGAACATACAGCTGAAAAAATTGAAGAAAAACATTGGAAAATAACGTTTATTAAACAATAAAATAAAGCACAGTATGGAAGCTCATTGCTAGCCATACTGTGCTTTTTTCATCCTTATTTACTGATAGCGGTCGGTAAAACTCCCTCAATTTTAGCGACAATTACGGGATCTAAATCTTCATCAATTAAAATATGAACAGTACCCCTATCCGTGCTTGTCCGAACTAATCTTCCGACACCCTGTCTTAGTCTGAGTAGCATATACGGAAGGTCGACCTCGTTAAATGGATCTTCCGTCTCCTCACGTTTTGCAGTAAACACCGGATCAACCAGGAGGAAATGGCAAAGAGAAGAGGATTACGTTCCCAAGAGCTTCTCCAGGAATATCTAACCCTTCCCATAAATGGACAGCGCAAAGGACCGAACTTGGTTCATTTTGAAATTGTGACACAAGTGTACTGATTTCAGCATCACCTTCAAAGTAAATCGGAACATCCAATTTTCCTTTTATATATTCTTTAAAAAAATAAAGCTCAGCCTTATTAGAGAACAGGACTAGCGAACCTTCCTTGGCTATTCTTAGTTGTTCTAATACATAGGATGATTTAGCTTCTAAATTAAACTTCTCAAATCGAGGCATAAAAATGGACATATTTTCATCGTAATCAAATGGCGACGCCACAGAAAAAGATAAGTAATCCTTAATTCCAAGGCTGTTAGCAATGTAATCAAACGATTTATTTTCAGATAGTGTAGCAGAAGAGAAGATAAACGGCTTTGCTTGTGAAAAGACCTCTTCCTTCATAATATCCTTTACTAACCGAGGCATAATAACAAGTCTTCGTTCCGTGTCATTTTCTTCAAACCAAGTAATACCATTGGTCTTACCAAGAAATAAACTTAATGAGTAGGTTATTTGGTCCAAATATTCCTCAACGATTTTTAAATCGTAGTCATTTATAACAAATAACTCACTTTCAAAGACTAACTCCTCTTCTAATTTTCTTAACGTGTCCAGCAGCTTAGTTCCTACCTGCACTACTTCATTCGATTTAATAATCGTCTTTTTCTCTGAACCAATAGTTTCCTTTGAAAATTTAGTGAGACTATTGAAGAAATCTTGGCTATATAAGATGGCCGACTCAATAATATACAACGTTTTCTCACGAATATCGTTCCCAGCAATTTTCTCAAGTAGTGTTTCGAGAGTCTTCTCTGTAAGTTTATAGGTTAAGGCTTTTTGACAGGCATATTCCAGTAAATGACCTTCGTCAAACACAACACAGCACGGATCAGGAAGAAGCGGCAACTGACCTTCCCGTTTTCTTGATTCCTTTGTCCAAACATGCTCCATATAGAAGTCCTGTGAACAAATAATCAGGTCTCCCCCACCTCGATAAAAATCCCGATGGAGTGTTTGACCACAGCGATGGCGTTTCTCACATGAAAAACAATCCTGAAGTGAATCCCAAGAAATTTCATTCCACTGTTCATCCGTCAATTCAGGATGGTCTTTTCGGTCTCCATAAGGGCTAAAGGATTGAAGCGATGCTCCACTATGAACAAATGGTGGGAGAGATTGAAAAATTCCACTATATGTATCGGATGGATCATGAAGCATAGAGTCTTCCAGCTTATTTAAACACAAATACTGGTCTCGTGATTTTGCTAATCGTACATCAACCGTTAGTCCAAGTGATTCTTCAAGCTTGGCAATATCTCCCTCTTTTTTTACAATCTGCTCGATTAATGTTTCATCGGCACAGGCAATAATCGCTGGTTTGTTTGTATATCTTGCATAACAAAGTGCGTAAAGAAGATAGACAATTGTCTTTCCAGTCCCTACTCCCGCTTCTGCAAACATCACTTTTTTTCTTTAAAAGCCTTTTCGAGTTGAAAAGCCATAAATATCTGTTCATCTCTTAATTCAAAGCCTGCTTCGGGCAGGAAATCATAAAAAACATCACCAATCCAGTCATTCAATCGATCATAGAAGGATTCTGTTTTCGTTAGCGTAAATGGTAAGCTCTTTTGCATTATATCCTCCATCAAAAAAGAAAATAGGGAGCTGGCCTCTTAAGAACCAGTCCCTTAAGTCTAATCATTATGATTATAGTAAAATTAATTCAAACCAACAAAGTTTTCCAAAAACGGTAAACGTGCTATCGTTACCGTCAATCGCAAATTACCTCTCGCATGGGCACGATAAACGGGCTATCGTTACCGACTACCGAAAAATACCTCTCACAAGGGCACGATAAACGATCTATCGTTACCGACTACCGCAAAATACCTCTTGCATGGTAACGATAAGCGAGCTATCGTTACCGACAATCGCAAATTACCACTAGCAAGGGCACGATAAACGAGTGAACGTTATCGACTACCAGAAAAGCCGCTATTTAATAATAGTAGGCATGGTTTGACCGTGAAACGTTATAGTATAATGCGTCTTGTAATTGCTTTTGTGCTATTTCCATCTCATGCAGAACGGAAGGAGAAACCGTATCTTCCCCTTTTATTGTTTCTTTAGTAAGTTCTAAGGCTTGGGCAATTTTATTAAAATCCAATTGGAATGCGTACATTATTTTACCCCCTGTAAATAAAAATATATAATAATAATTTATTCTTTACAGAGGGAATTATTCCTATTCTTTATTCCTTGGTTGCCTTTTGCCCCAATACTGGTAATAATCTGTTCGGATAAAACCATTAAATAGCTTTCGTTTCTTCGTTGCAGGTTTTCCAAAAAGAGCCTCAAATTCGGGATGAGAAGTTAATATATAAATAGACCATGTATCTAATTTCGTCAAAACTTGTCCCATTTCTCGATACATCTTTTCTACCGCTGACTTCTCGCCAAGCCGTTCACCATATGGCGGATTGCCGATTATGACACCATAGTCCTGTTTTACTGTCAAATCTTGTACTCGCATTTGTTTAAAGCTTACAAGATCTCCTAACCCTGCTTCAAAAGCATTCTCTTCGGCGATTTTCACCATTCTATGGTCAATATCTGATCCAGTTATGTCTAATGGTTGATCGTATTTCGCTAAATCCTCAGCTTCATTGCGAGCTTGATCCCAGCTTGAAGCAGAAATAATTGGCCACTCCTCGGAAATAAACTCACGATTAAAGCCTGGTGCAATATTTTGACCAATTAACGCAGCCTCAATCGGAATCGTTCCAGAGCCACAAAATGGATCGATGAACGGACGATCTGGTGTCCAATTAGTCAGCATGACTAGTGCCGCTGCTAATGTTTCTTTAAGAGGCGCCTCACCTTGGTCGGCTCGATATCCACGCTTATGTAAACCAACTCCACTAGTATCGATTGTTATCGTCGCAATGTCCTTTAATAGGGCCACTTCAATTTTGAACTTTGGTCCATTTTCTTCAAACCATGTTGTTCGCTTATAATGGCGTTGCATCCGGTCAACTATTGCTTTTTTTACAATAGCTTGACAATCAGATACACTAAACAATTTTGATTTAACTGATTTCCCTGAGACTGGAAACTCAGCGTCTTCTGGTAAGAATTGTTCCCATGGAAGTACCTTCGTTCGTTCAAACAGTTCATCAAAAGTGGTGGCTCGAAATTCACCGACTTTAATTTTAACACGGTCCGCAGTCCTCAACCAGAGATTACTCCGGGCGATTGCCAGTCCATCCCCTTTGAAAGCAATCCTACCGTTCTCAACGGTACATTCATAACCCAAATCACGGACTTCCTTTGCCACCAAGGATTCAAGACCCATTGCTGAAGTCGCAATCAAATCAAATTTTGTCATATTTTCACCCTACTTATTCCAGCTTTTACGTTCATTATTATTATAAACAAGAAAAGCTCTCCATAAAAGGAGAGCTAACTATCCATTACACTCATACATTGCCTTTAATAACGTTCTGTAAGCCATGTTCTGTTCCATCGTACTGCAAACGACCCTAAGTCTCGTACTCCGGTGGTAATCATCTATCTACAGATTGAGTTACAATCTGTCCTTCTCCTTGTTGAATTCCTCAGAGAAAGTGCCCCTACCATTATTTGGGTTTCTCGCTCGTGGGGTTTACCCGTTCCACCCTCTCCATTTCTGTCGAGGCTACGTCACTGTGGCACTTTTATAGGTATTCATGCCATATCCTTAACGGACTTAGGCATTTTCCCGGCCGTCAGCCGAATTTAACTTCAGCTGCCCTAGCTTATTTATTGGCTAGGCACGAACACTACGAGCATCTCAGCTCGTGCGAGCATGGACTTTCCTCTACAAGTTGCATGCGCTCCTTGCAGCGATTACCCGAACGCTATTAAAGAAGACAATATTCATTATATGTAATCTGATTACAAATCGCAATGGTATTTACATGAAATTCTGGTAGAATTCCTTAATCGTATAATTTGCTCCCAAATACATGCTTTTCTAAGTTGGATAATCTCTTTAAAATATCAAAGTTCGTTGTCCCTACAGCAGCCTGCGGCTGAGTAGGTTGACGGCGAGAGGAATCCTCTAATTGTTTCTTCAAACGTAGTATTTCCTGTTGAAGCTCATCAATTTCCTGATGGAAGGCTTCATAATCTTTTATGATCAGATCTAAATATTTATCGACGTCTTCTTGTTTATATCCACGCATCGATGTTTTGAATTCTTTTTCAAGAATATCTTTAGCCGTTAATTTAAATTTATCTGACAGCATAGCATTCACCTCAAGTATCCCCTATCATCACATTATATTGTTCCAAAAATATGTAGTTTTGTCAATTTTTCTTTGATTATTAGCCTACTTCACCTGTTGATTTCCGCTCCAGGTGCTCGCTTTCCGCGGGGAGTCTCGCACCTTCCGCTCCAATCAACAGATTGCCCAATAATCAAACAACATTCATTCACAAATATTTAAAATTGATCCTGTTGGGTTTCTTCAACGAGTATTTGTAAATCATAAAATCCAATTAAATGAACATCATAGTCATGTGTTTCTTTATATTTCTGAGCTGCTTCGAATAAATATTTAGGTCCGCCCTCTTTTTCTTGATCGTAAAATAGAATAAGCGCATCGCTCTTTTCAATAAAAAACTGATTCTTCAAGCGAAATTGCCATGGTCCTTTATAATTTTTTTTGGTAATCGAATCAACAAAATCTGCTTGAACGATAACAGATTCGTATAATTCCTTATTTTGTTCATTCCAGCTTTCTTCTTGGTTTAAAAAAGGAGTTATCACTCCGAGCTGGAGTGCTGGATATTCGAGCTGCAGGTCAAAGACCACTTCAGCCGCCCAAAGCTCTGCACCAAGCTGTCCACTAATAATGACCCACTCAAGACCTTCATCCAAAAGCTGAATAAGGTGCTTTCGCAGAGCTAATTTAATAAAACCTATAGAAGGATGGTTGTGCTGAAAAAGACCCAACTCAAACGGTTTATAGCCAGATACTGCAGCAACCTTTACCACTCGTATTATATCTCCTTTTTCTTCTACTTTTGAATATCTATGCCATATGTATGCATGCTAAATGATATTTATTTCATTTTAGGCTAGAAAACGAAACAAAACAAGGGCTTCTTGTATGTGAAGCCCTTGTTTTTAATCAGTTATTATCGAAAGAATGGTCTAGGGCCAGGAAATCCCCAGGAGCTGCTCCAGGGAACGGGCCAGGGAATCCTCCAGGAACTGGGCCAGGACCAGCATTGAAATGTTGGTGAGTAACCTCATTCACTACTGATTGAGTTTGTGGGTAATAATGTTGATGTGCAAAGAACTCATGATTAACAGTAGTTGTATGTTGTGGATGAATGTGTGGTACCACATAGTTTTGACAAGTATGATTTACACAACATTTAGTTGGATGGACAATTGCAGGTAACACACATGTTGGACATTGACAGTGCATAGGGTGCATAGGGTGCATAGGATGCATACAAGATCCTCCTTTCTCTTTTGACTCTCTTTACATTAATAGCCTATGTCAAAGGAGGGTATCTTGTACTAATGAAAATACCTATTTATAAAAGATTAGGCTAAAAACTTTCTAAAATCCCAATAGTAAAGACCATTGAGAAAGACCTAATCAAATTCTTTATGTCTAGATATTAGAGCATACTATAAAAACTGTCTTTCAAACTTGTAAACAAAATGGCAGTTAAGCAAACAACAGCAAAAAACAAAAATAAAACCGCTTTATACACTTTACCAGCTCCAAAAAGATTTTCAATGGAACAATTCCATACAAGACTACATTTTACAACGGTAAACATCATCTTACAATATGGTAATTAGGATTAATTTTATGAATTTTTTGTTACAAAAAGGAGTGGAACTTTGGTTATAAAGTTCGGTTTTCTTTCGCTCGTTTTTGGGTCAATCGTAGCAAGCGTTTCTCGATTTCTAATAAGTTACCCTCATTCTTATCACTTCTAGTTTCACTAATCTCAACTAGAGCTTGCTCGCAGTATGTTATAGCTAACTCGAGGTTTCGCAACCGGTGCTCATAAATCTTAGCTAACTCAATACAGGCCGAAGCTTTCAATGCTGATGCTTCCCCAGCCGCTACCCTTTCCCAAAGCTCTGCCGCCTTAGTCCATTCTTTTTCTTTTTTGAATTCAAGCGCTAATGCATGCATCGTCTTAATAGATTCCTTGTTTGTTTCATGATGAAGCAGTTTGGTAAATGTCTCTTTTGCTTGTGCAGAATGGCCCAGAGCAGCATACCACCGCCCTACTTCATAAGTTTCTGTTACGGTTTGGTGCTCATCAAGCCTTAGCAACTGATAAGAAAGGTGAATATATAAAGTAATTAATGATAATATATCCATTTCATTGTGTTTGATGACCCCTAATAGACCTTCTGGGTTGTGTCTTTCAACAAAGTCGAAATATATCATCGGTGCTAAAAATCCCGGAATATCATCTTTTCGCTCAAATTCTAGTACCTCTTTTTCAACAATTGAAAGTTTCAGCCTCTCCAATCGGTGCTTCCACATTCTCCTTGCTGCATGAAATAAATCAAAATGACCAAAGGCCGGAAGCTTTGGCACGTGCTCACGAATGAGCGTGTGCCTCGTCTTAACTTGGGGCCAATCAAAGGCTTTACCATTATAGGTCACAAGCGTTTTATAATCGACACTCTCTAAAAAGCTTTGATATAGCGGGATTTCAGCACCTGGATTGGGGAGAATGTGCTGTTTTACCGTGACATGAGATTCCGACACTTTGGCGTGTCCAAGTAAAAAGATTGTATTTCCAGTTCCTCCGCCTAAACCCGTTGTTTCTGTATCAAAGAAAAATAATTCTTCCAGGTTTGTGACCTGCTGCAGATAAGGGATGCTGTACATCCATTTCGTTCCAAAGCTTAATAATATTCAATAATTCCCGAAATTGATATTTGCCATGTTGATAGCTTAAAGGGTAAGTGACCTCACGAATCAAACAGTATTGCTGATCAAAATAATAAGGTTCTACTCCTGCTCTGCTCCATTCCTCAAGGAAAGGAATCTCAACCGATCCTTCCGTTGGCGGTTCTTCTTTTTTATTACTATTACCGTTTACACTTAAATGCGGCTTGAGGCGATTTAATTTCTTTTTTAGTGACATAGCCTATCCTCCCACTAAACTGATTCAGATAAAAAGAGCCGCAAAATTTTCAATACATCACTTTTGGTTGACAATGATTGTGTATCCGTTCCAATACAAGACGGGCACCCATGCTCACAATGACATCTCTTAATCATCGTTTGTGTCTCTGATAAAACCATTTCGATTCCACTATATATTTTTTCACTTAAGCCAATTCCACCTGGATACCGATCATAAAAGAAAATCGTTGGTTTTTCATTATGCGCTGCCTTTACCTGCGGGACGACATGGACATCTTGAGGGTCACACATAACAAATAAGGGAACAATGGATTTTAGTGCATGAGCAGTACCAATTAAGCCTTGCTCGAGTCGCTCCTCACTTAATTGGCTTAGCTCTTTCGAAAGCGACAGCCATGCTGCACTTGTATGCAATTCTTCCTCTGGAAGATGAATCGGCCCTGATCCGATATTTTCATGAGTTTCAAATTTTATTTTTTTAAATATCGTCGCCATCGCATTTACGCTGACATCTCCGTAACCTAGCTGCCATGCATTTCCAGGTACGTTCTTTATCTATATCTAATACCTTTAACGAAACAGCTAAATTGGCATCTGTAAAATAATCAACATCTACCTCGCGAACATAGGCTTTTTTTTCATCCCAGTCTAAAGTTTCTACCTGAAATTGACTCCCCTGATGTAAGTAGATTGCCTCCTCATGGAGCAATGTCATCGCTGAAAATCTGTCCATTTCTCCAATTACCCTTGCCTTCCCTACTTCTGTTTGATCGATAATCACAATGTTTTCCTGAGAAGCAGATCTAAGGCTTATGTTATGGGCTGGGAAAGAGTCATTCATCCAATACCATTTATCACCGTTTTGATATAGAACTCTTTCTTCAGTCAAATATTCGAGCAACTCTTCTGTTTCAACTGTTCCAAAAGAATCTCCTTGTTTAAAGGGGAGCTCATAGGCGGCACATTTCATGTGGTCAATTAAAATAATTAAATTATCTGGATTGATTCGAGCTGTCTCCGGGCTTCTTTCAAAGAAATAATCAGGGTGTCCGATTACGTACTGATCTAACGGACTTGAGCTTGCTACTAAAATAACTAAAGACTCATCGTGGCGTCGACCAGCCCTTCCTGCTTGCTGCCAGGCACTTGCGATAGACCCTGGGTATCCCGTCATAATACAAACCTGAAGCTGCCCGATATCAACGCCAAGCTCGAGTGCATTCGTACTGACAACACCATATATGTCCCCATTACGCAGTCCCTTTTCAATTTCACGCCTCTCTGTTGGCAAATATCCACCACGGTAGCCTCTAATTGACTTTGGCCCTAATTGATATTTAACGAGCTCTTTTAAATAGGTTAGTATAATTTCCACACGGACTCGACTTCTTGCGAACACAATCGTTTGAATTTTATTCTTTAACAATTCCCAGGCAAGCCTTCTTGCCTCAAGTGTGGCACTTCTTCTAATATTCAGCGGCTTGTTCACAACCGGTGGATTATAAAAAGAAAATGCTTTCGGCCGCTTGGAGCCCCGTTATTATCAATCAACGTCATCTTTTTCTCAGTTAATCGCTCAGCCAATTCCAATGGATTCGCAATCGTTGCGGACGTACAAATAAAAACTGGATCACTCCCATAATATTGACAAATCCGACGTAATCTTCTTAACACATTAGCGACATGACTGCCGAACACACCACGATAAATATGCAGTTCATCAATGACGATATATTTCAGATTCTCAAAAAGTGACACCCATTTCGTATGATGGGGAAGTATCGCAGAATGCAGCATATCGGGATTGGTGATGACAATATGACCAGCACGTCGAACCTTTTGACGAATGTTTGCTGCTGTATCTCCATCATAGGTGTAACAATTTAGATCCAAATCACCATCCTGGATTAATTCATTAAGCTCGCTTTTTTGGTCCTGTGCTAGTGCTTTTGTCGGAAACATATACAGCGCTCTTGTCCCAGGTTCATCTAATAATGTTTGCAGCACAGGGAGATTGTAGCATAATGTTTTGCCTGAAGCCGTTGGCGTAACGGCAACGATACTTTTCTTATTCATAACGGCTTCATAAGCAGACCCCTGGTGCGTATATAATTGGTTAATGCCCCGTTGTTCGAGTGCACGGATTAATTCTGATTTAAGGCTTACTGGAAACGGTACAGTCTTTGCGTCTTTTGCTTCAATCGTATGCCAGTGTTCAATATTATTTTTAAATTCTTGTTTTTCATTTAATAGAGATATGAAATCTTGTAGATTTTTTCTCACTTTCAACGAACTCACCTCGATATCTTTATTTTATCGAATAAACGTTCGCAAAAAAAGAGAACAACAAAACTTTTCTTTAATCCAGTTTCAACCAAACATCGAGGACAACATAGAATCAAATTGTTTTTTATTTAAAAATGATGACTTCTCATTTTTATTTGTTAAAATAAAAATGAGAAAAGGTTTCATTACTGAGGTGCTTTTTATGAGAAAAGAACAAATTAAATCTGTCCTATCCCAATTCTCTCTTTTTAGAGATTTAGATGACCAAGAAATCTTCAAAATTGTAGAAATATCGATTGCACGTGATTTAAAGAAAAATAGCCACGTTTTTTTACAGGGTGACCCGCTTACGAATGTTTATTTTATTTCCGAAGGCAAAGTAAAGATTTATAAAAGTGATTCTAGCGGGAGAGAACAGATTGTATCGATTGCTAAAGCAGGCGATATGTTTCCTCATGTCGGCTTTTTCCGAAAGGGAGAATATCCAGCGTTTGCTGAAATTATCGATAATGCCAAGCTTGTTGTCGTTCCGATTGATCATTTTGAAAAAGTGCTAATTGATAATCCACATTTATGCATTAAGGTTTTTAAAGTTCTAGGTGAAAAAATAATCGACCTTCAAAATCGGCTTGAAGAACAGATATTGAACAATACGTATGAACAAATTATTAAATTGCTCGTCCGTCTTTCCGATAATTACGGAACAGAGCTTGAGGACGGTACCGTATTACTTAAATCAGAATTTACAAATAAAGACCTTGCAAATATGATAGGCACAACAAGAGAAACAGTTAGCCGTACCCTAACAAAAATGAAAAAAGAAGGATTAATCGAAGTAACCGAAAATGGAGACATGATACTAGATACAGATGCTCTATTAGATGAAATATTTTAAAAAGCAAACACTAGCGACCAAACGCTAGTGTTTTTTTATGGTTTAATTAAAGCGGAAATCAACAGACAAATTTAATAGAGCCAAAAAAAAACAACCGCAGAGAGGTCAGCGCGGTTGTTTAAAAACTTGAAAATATATTGAATTAAGCGTTAAGCATTGCTTCCATGTCTTCTTGAGCATTGCCAATTAACTTCAAGTTAAATGTATCAACAAGTACATTTAACACACCTTCAGAAATGAATTCTGGTGGCTTAGGCCCAATGCGGATATCTTGAATTCCTAAGCTGAATAATCCTAATAGAATCGCTACAGCCTTTTGTTCAAACCAAGATAATACAATACTTACTGGTAGCTCATTTACAGAACAGCCAAATGCGTCTGCTAATGCAAGAGCAATCTTAACAGTTGAACCTGAGTTGTTACATTGTCCTAAGTCGATGTAACGTGGAATTTCTGTACCTGGAACAGTTCCGTAGTCAACATCGTTGAAACGGAACTTACCACAGGAAGTCGTTAAAATAACAGTTTCTGGTGGTAAAGATGTTGCTAATTCACGATAGTAATCTCCGCCTTTACCTGGTGCATCACAACCAGCAATAACGAAGAAACGTTTAATTTTTCCTTCTTTAACTGCAGCAATTACTTCAGGAGCTAAGCCAAGAACTGTTTCATGGTGGAAACCAGTTAATAATGTTTCATCAGACTCAATATTAGCCTCTGGTAATTCTAATGCGCGGTTAATTAGTGGTGAGAAATCATCGTTTACGATTTTTTCTACGTTTTCTAATCCTGCCACTTCGTATGAGAACATACGGTCAGCATAAGATCCCTTAATTGGCATTACACAGTTTGTAGTTGCTAAAATTGCACCATTAAACTTTTCAAATAAGCGGCGTTGATCATACCATGCTTTACCAATATTTCCTTTTAAGTGGCTGTATTTTTTCAATGCTGGATATCCGTGTGCCGGTAGCATTTCTGAGTGAGTATAAATATTGATGCCTTTACCTTCTGTTTGCTTTAATAATTCTTCAAGAGCAAAAAGATTGTGGCCAGTTACAACAATTGCTTTTCCTTCAATTTTGTTTTGTGAAACACGGATTGGTTGTGGAATTCCAAGACGGTTTGTATGTGCTTCATCCAACACTTCCATCATACGAACAGCTGCTTGACCAACCTGCATCGCCATATTGATGTGTTCTTGAACGTTGAAGTTTGAGTTTGTTAAAGTCATGTATAATGCTTCTTGAGTTGTTTTATCAACGAATGCATCTGTATAACCAAGTTGATTTGCGTGAGTGCGATAAGCAGCAATTCCTTTTAATCCAAAAATAATCGTATCTTGTAAACTTGCAATTGTTTCATCCTTGCCGCAAACTCCGACAACTGTACATCCGCCAGTTGGAGTTTGTTCACATTGGTAACAAAACATTTATATTCCTCACCTTCGAACTATATTTACCTTTTCAGCATACTAGGGATTGGAAAAAAGTAGTGTGATTTCAATCACACTTAAACGAATAGTCAAAAAACGTTCAAAATTAGTCCATGCCAGCTAAGGTGAACCACGTTTAGGTTAAATGCATAAAATGGTAGCAAAGTATAAAGAAATGCTTATTTCTACTGCATGAAAATGTTTACATGAGAGGAGCCTAGAAACCATGTCTACCAAACATCCGATTGATCACAACAACAATGAACGATTCGGAGATATTATTAGACAAATGAATCAATTTTTCCAAGAAAGAAAAGGTATTCTTCAGTCAATTGATGAATTTTTCAGAACCCCTTTCCCCATTCATCTTTCGCACTTGAAATGACAGAAAATGAACAAGAGCATCTTATCATCGCTGAACTACCAGGAGTTAATCGTGAGCAAATTGGAATAGATGTATTGGGGAATTCAGTAACGATTACGGTTAATCACTCTGAAGAGATAACGGAACAGGATGAAAGTCGAAAAACCCTTCGAAGAAGACAGTCTTTATCTCGTTCCAGTAGAACAGTCGCACTACCGTTTCCTATTAATGAACAGGTAGTAAAAGCAACTTATACTAACGGACTATTACAAATACGAATACCTAAAAAAAGAGGAAAAAAAGTCATTATTGATCAAGATTAAATGGAAAAGCGCAAGGCGCCCGTTTATCGGCGACAAGCACAAGACGAGCCAGACGGAAGGTTGCTTTTGACCTTCTGGCTGGATTGGCTTATGACCCCGAGCCCCTAGCCGCTGAAGCTAGACATGCTTGTGACCTCGAGCCGATGGCGCCTTACGCTCGTCACCCATCAAAATTTCATACTTTCTTTGAATTTATGAAAAAGAGGCTAACCATTATATGTCAGCCTCTTTTTCATTTCATTACTTTCTATATACAAGTAAAAACTTTTCGACAAAAGCGTCTAATTTAAAACAGAGCTAAAGAAATTATGACAATCACAAATTCCAAAATCAAAACGTTTTTTACACCTTTAATATTCCACCAAGTCCCTGTACCATCGATTTGACCTGTGTTATTGCACTCATCATTTGACCAGCCGTATTTACCATCTTGGTAATATCCATCGATCCATCCTGGGACTTAAATGAATTCATAATTGAACCCATACCGCCTGATTGCTTTGGAATAAGTGCATGATTGGGATATTGATTCATGCTTATATTTGGCGTCATTGGCTGCTGATAATAAGGCTGATACGGCTCATCATTTGGCTGAAGCGGATTCTGTAGGACTGTCTGGGTTAATCCCTGATTCATCATATATGGATGTCCTGCATATGCATTATTACTACTGATATTATTTTGGATTGTGTTTGGATACGGGTTCATAGGCATTGGATAGGAAATGGGGTGATTATACCAATTTTGCGTACCTTGAGTTGCTGGGTATGGGAATGAATATAGAGTTGATGGTTGCTGCCTTATTGGATATTCTTCAAAATACGGGTACATGTAGCCTTCTGGTTGGTTTCCCCCAGGCGGGTAAAAAAAATAGGCATTTCTTTTTTTCGACCAAACATGGGCGAACATCCTCCTCAAATTTCACTACGACATTTTATGTATATCATTCATAAATGGTGAGAATGAAAATGTTTACATTTACGATAATTTTTAGATTTTTTCAACAAAGAGGCATTTTGTCTAACGTTGAAGAATATTGTCTGAAATCTCAATATTTGAAAAATGGTGAAAATAGACTTTTCCATGTTACGATAGTAAAAACGACGAAGGAGGAATTTATATGCACGTTCACGAACTTAAAGTAAAATTTTCCCAATTGCGGAAGTATGAAACAGAAGATGTTAATGAACTGTTAGATTTTGCTAAGAGAGTTTATATTCAAAATGAAATTTCCATTATTGAATACCGTAACCTTGTTCGTGAGCTTGAGTCTTTAGGTGCCGAATTTCCTTTTGACAACATAGATCATTCCCTCATCGAGAATTCAATCTAAATTGAGTTCAAGCATCATGCACAGTAGACTTCTTACATTAGATCATCCTAACCTTACAGAATTAGAATTTATACTAAAGCGGGTGCCCAATTGGGCACCTTTCATATTTTTTGAACTTCAATTATTTCTCCTCAATGCCTCATAAAACAAAATAAAAAGTAGCTAAATATAGCTACTCAAAATTTCATATAAATTACATACTTTTCAAACCAAACTCTAGTTGAATTCCAGTTCGGATTTTATTATGTTGGCTTGATACACATTGTCTTCTCCCACTTTTCTCTTCTTGTTGCTTGTCAAGTTCAGTTTCTATAGTAGTTAATCTACTTGAGCAATGCATTACACGATCATCTTGCACACTACGGACATATTCTTGTTGGTGGGTAAAGGAGGAATGGAGAACAGCTTCTAATTTTTCCAATTGATCATAAATCTTGTTCAATCGTGTTAAAAGTTCATTTTTAATAATGATAGGTTCTTTCATTTAACATACCTCCTCATAATCTGAAATCCTGAGTAACAATCGACCACACTTTTCTTCCTTACTGTAAATGTAATTCGATGTTTCTTACTCTCATCCTTCACTCTAGACAAAACTAGAAGGAATTCGGCAAAGATAGAAGGATTTCATTTTTTATTAAACTTTTTTCCGACAAATTTAGATTACTTTTAAGAATGGAACTCGGTGATATAGAACAAAATAAAATCGGAGGTGTAAACGAGATGGAAAACAAGGAAAAACAAAATAAGGTTCAACCTAAAAAGTTAGAAGAGAAAAAACCAGGATATGGGAATAAAAAACTAGAAGGACCAGACCGTCCATCAACTTAAGCTCATCAAAGCAAGGAATTCCTGTATTCCTTGCTTTTTGTTTGGCCATATTTCTATAGTAATTGGTCTCCAACTTTAATTAAGGAATGCATTTGATTTTGCTTCTCTTCATACCAATCGGTTAACACGATGGAGCTTTTATTACGGTTATGTTTAAACCATGATTTCTTTATTTTCCGCTGCTTGCTCCAGTCATTATGGTTATGAATGTGATGGGTAATAACAGGAAATACATCTCGCAAATTCGGGGTGGTTTTTTCTTTCTTCATTCGGAAGTACTTTTCATAATCATGCCTTGAACCAGTGTGTTCCTGTTCTAATGAAAATTTCAAAAACAAAGGATACAACTCCGGTAAAAACAAAATATCAGCGAGCTTTTTACCAAGATCAATCCGATTATCTAGCTTTGTAAATCCACTTACTGCTGAACCGAATACCTCACCCTCAAGCGTAGGAAACAACACCGAACTGAAATGAAACCATTCTTGAAAATAATAAGAAAATGAGTGAAAAACCTTTTTACTAAAGACCGGATGTTCAATGACAGGAGTTTGAATGACATTTTGTTCATTAATGATTAATGATGTAATTAATCTTTTCCCATCACGCTGCCTCCAATAATGCTTCCACTCGTCCTCCATAAAAGATGAAACATAAAAAAAAGGCAAAAGGTGAAACATTGGTCGTCCCATTTTCGTCGAATAATGGTAAAGTAACATTTGAGGATAAGCATCATTAAAAATTAACCAGTTTGCTCGTTCGTATGTTAGAAACAATAGATTTCTAAGCTTTTCTGGTAGTACTAAAGGGAACCATTTTCCTTCAAGATCGCACATATTCCAACCGCCATTGCGCGAAACCATGCTAGCCAAAAAAGTCCATTTAATTTCAGGATACTGTAAAAAGAAATCCAAATATGCTTTCGTCCTCAAAATATTATCAACATTATTTTTTTGGGTTTCATTTTTTATCTTGTGAATACATACTAATTCATCATTTGTTATTACGTAACTGGTAATCGATTCATTTAAGATTGTCAACGTCACATCACCCTAACTTCCTTGCGTATAAAGGTTAGCTTTAGACAAATAGTTCTTTTTATTCAGCCATTATGATTCGATATTTGGTATGATAGAAGTTAGTTTGTGAGGTGCATTTTACATGAATTTTCATTATCCTAATGGAAGGCGTTATATTCAACAGACAAAACAAATCATACCTAGCATCAAGACAGAAAAGAAGCTATCCTATAGCAATCGTGGTATGACTTTAGAGGATGATATCAACGAGACGAATCGCTATTATTTAGAAAACAATATTGCCGTCATTCATAAGAAACCAACACCCGTCCAAATTGTCAATGTGGACTATCCAAAAAGAAGTGCAGCAGTGATTAAGGAAGCATACTTTAAACAAGCATCAACAACGGATTATAATGGAATATATAAAGGCAGGTATATCGATTTTGAGGCAAAGGAAACAAAGTTTCTCACTTCATTTCCATTAAAAAATTTTCATGAACATCAAATCAAACATATGAGTGCAGTTCTCGGACATGGTGGAATTTGCTTTGTCATTTTGCGTTTTTCGGCTATTGAAAAAGTATACCTTCTTCAAGCTGACCAGCTTCTCCATTATTGGGATAGAATGGTCAACGGTGGAAGAAAATCAATTACTTTAGAAGAAATCGAAAAGGGTAGCCATTTTATTCCACTAAGCTACAATCCGAGAATTGACTATATAAAAATAATCGATTATCTTTATACCTTCTAATTAAATTTTTCATGTTTGGCGGATAAGAAAGGAAGCGTTGAAATATGTCAGAAAAATATCAAACGAGAGAGGAGCGCAGACAGCAAAATACTGGTAAAGGGAATCCGAAAGTTAAAAAACCAAAAAAGGGTTTGCTCTCTAGAATATTCCTTATTTTAGTTTCACTTGGGATTATTGGAATTATTACCGGTGTTGCTACTTTTGCTTATATGGTAAAGGATGCGCCGAAGTTAGATGAATCTGCATTGAAAGATCCGATTCCATCTCAAATATTTGATAAAGACGGAAATCCCATTACGGAAGTTGGAACCGTTAATCGAGACTATGTTGAATACGAAGAAATACCGAAACTAGTGGAGGATGCTGTCTTAGCGACAGAAGACGTCCGTTTTTATAAGCATAATGGTGTCGACCTCATTCGTTTAGGCGGGGCGGTCGTTGCCAATTTTACAAGGGGCTTTGGCTCTGAAGGAGCAAGTACGATTACACAGCAGGTTGTTAAAAATTCATTTTTAACTCCTGAAAAAACGATTTCCCGTAAAGTGCAGGAAGCATGGCTCGCCTATCAGCTTGAACGAAAATATACGAAGCACGAGATCTTTGAAATGTACGTTAATAAGATTTGGATGTCTGAGGGAGCACACGGGATAAAAACAGCAGCTAAAATCTATTTTGGAAAAGATTTGGACCAATTGGAGCTTCAAGAAGCTGCCCTGTTAGCAGGAATGCCGCAAAGTCCAGAGAATTATAATCCTTTTAGAAACCCAGAAAATGCGGAAAAACGTAGAAATATTGTTTTATCACTCATGAATCAACATGGATTTATCTCAAAGGATGAAATGGAAAAAGCCCAAGCCATTCCTGTTGAATCCACCTTATTGCCTGAAGACAAACGCGTAAAAAAAGAGAGTAAGTTTGACTCCTTTGTCGATCAGGTCATTGATGAAGTGGAAGAAAAATATGGGGAAGATATTAATATTTTCACGGACGGGTTAAAAATCTATACGACACTTGATCCAAATGCCCAAACTTATGTAGAAACGATGTTGAACACAAATGACATCGTACAATTTCCAGATGAAGAGTTTCAAGCTGGAATTGTGTTATTAGATACAAAAACTGGGGAAATCAGAGCAGTTGGCGGAGGAAGAAACCAAAAGGTTCAACGCGGATTTAACTATGCTACCGATACAGAACGCCAGCCAGGTTCAACGATTAAACCGATATTAGATTATGGTCCAGCCATCGAATATTTAAAATGGGGAACATATCAACCTTTAAAAGATGCCCCAATGACCTACTCTGATGGAACGCCAGTTAATAACTGGGATAACAAGCATTTGGGTACGATGACCATGCGTGTTGCACTCGGGATGTCTCGAAACATTCCAGCGATTCAGGCATTGCAGGAGGTCGGTCTTGATAAAGCCAAAACTTTTGCTGAGGGATTAGGTATACCATTACCTGAGATATATGAATCCTACGCTATTGGTGGTCTTAAGAAGGGTGTTTCACCACTGCAAATGGCTGGAGCCTACAGTGCTTTTGGTAACAACGGAATTTACACAAAACCATACGCAGTAAAAGAAATTGAACTTCGGGATGGTACAAAAATAAAAACCGCTCCGGAATCCACTGTGGCCATGAAAGACTATACAGCCTTTATGATTACGGATATGTTAAAAAGTGTTGTAAGAGATTCTTACGGAACTGGACGAAATGCCGCCGTATCGGGACTACAGGTAGCCGGTAAAACTGGTACAACTAACTATGATGAAGCAACTAGAAATAAGCTTAATATCCCAAATAGTGCGGTACCAGATGCATGGTTTGCTGGCTATACAACCAATTACACGGCCGCAATTTGGACAGGATATAGCAATCGCAATACGTATATTCCATCTGGAGATAGTCAAAAAATCGCGCAAAAGCTATTTAAAAATGTCATGACTTATGTATCCAAAGATATAAATACACCTGATTTTACGGTTCCAAAAACGGTACAACGAGTCTCAATTGAAAAAGGAACAACAAAGCTCGCAAGCCAATATACACCGAAGGATCAAGTTGTTACTGAATATGCAGTAAAAGGTAGTGAGCCAAAACAGGTATCTGAAAAATACAATAAACTTACACAGCCAAGTGGTTTTAATGCTAAATTTGACAAAGATGCCAATGCTATTTTACTATCTTGGAATTACCCAGCTGAAAATAGCGAGGGAACACAATTTGAAGTAAGAGTGTCTGTAAACGGCGGAGCGGAACAAGTACTGCAAACTACTACTGAAAAGGGCTTAAACGTCGTCAAACCTACTCCAGGTGCTACCTACTCCTTTAAGGTTGTTGCTATTCTTGGAGATCAGCGGAGTGACCCATCAACCGTTACAGTAGTGGTACCTGCTCAAACTACTGATGAAAATAATAATAATAATAATGGGACTGACAATGGCGAGAATCAAGATGGAACTGATCAAACCCAAGATGGTAATAATCAAACTGGGAATGATACTGGAAATACTGGGCAAACACCTGACAATACACAGAATGGAACCAACAATGGCAATAATACAAGCCAAACTCCAAGTGCAAGCGGAGTTCCATCCAGCACTACTACACAGCAAAATAGAAAAACAGAATAAACGACGAAAAAGCCTGTAAAAGCGTTTTGCTTTTACAGGCTTTTTCTTTCGTTTTGTCTTCACAAGCTTATTCGTTTGTCAATTTCTTTCTTGCCATATCAATGGCTTGAACCTTTGAATATTGTTTCTCTTGTTCTTCAAATAGTTCAATTAATTGCATGAAAGATGGATAGATGTTCGGTCGTTTCATTAAAAACTGAATTCGTTCAAAGAAATTAAATGGCTTAATTTTTAGCTTATTTATGGATTCTGCTTTTACCTCTTGTACCAGGTTCACCATTTGTCCAAAAAATAAATTCAATCAAAAGACTTATTCCCTGTTTCATCGGTTCATAAGTAGCTTGATTTTGCCGTTGATGAAATAACTCTCGAATTTCCGTCTGAATTTGCTCCCATTCCTTTAACAACACTGGAATTTGTATTTCTTTCATTTTACCGCTTCCTTCTTCATCCTTTTTGCACCTTCACGACAGACGTCTAGAAGTGGACAGACAGGACATTGTGGATTTTGGGCTTTACAATGGTAACGTCCAAAGAAAATCATGCGATGATGGGTTACAGACCACTCTTCCTTCGGTACTTTCTTCATTAATGTTTTCTCTACTTCGAGAACCGAATCCTTCCAACGACAAAGCCCTATCCTTTTACTAACACGCTCCACATGTGTATCTACGGCTATTGCTGGAACGCCAAATGCAACTGAAACCACCACATTAGCTGTTTTTCTACCAACTCCTGGAAGCTTGGTTAATTCGTCGCGATCTGCTGGTACTTGTCCATCATATTCATCTATTAATAACCGACAAAGCTTTTGAATATTTTTTGCTTTATTACGGAATAACCCAATTGAACGAATATCCTGTTGAAGCTCATCAAGCGAAACGTTAAGATAGTCTTCCGGTGTCTTATACTTTTGAAATAATTCCTTTGTAACTTTATTAACGAGAACATCAGTACACTGTGCAGAAAGTGCAACCGCAATCACTAACTCAAATGGATTGGAATGTACAAGCTCACAATGTGCTTCTGGAAACATTTCACCCATTTTATCTAAAGAAAAACGAATTTGCTGCTTCGTTAACATTTTTTACTCCCTCCCCTTTTCCACACAAAAACGAGAGAAATGGTTTCTCTCGCAAACGGTTTTACCTTATTGCTCAAGCCAATTGTAAAAAGGAACAGCTCCAGATCCTGGCTTCGATTCGGCATCCTCTCTAGATTTTTGCCCATTTTGATGCTGCCGAAACTTTCTCCCATAGCTTTTTGCTTGTTCAATCGTCTTAATGCCATTTTTCTTCCATTCGAATAAGATCCGGTCAATATAACGAAAATTTAATTTACCCGAAATGACGGCTTCTCTTAAAGCTGCTTTAATAATAACGGGTTCATGATGATCATCATCGAGCCACATCCCCAGTGATTCACACTCAAACGGAGAGAGAGGACGACCGAATTCCTGTTCAAAGCATGTATAGAGATCTGTTTCCTGTGATTCGTTCTCTGCTGTTTCTGTTAGGTTGTTCAGTGCAAGAAATTGATTCACTAGTTTTTCCCATAAAGGATCTAAAGAATACATTTCAAAGCGAATTCCTTCTTCAGAAAAGTTATCCTTTATTTCGATAAACCCTCTTTGAATTAACCTTCTCAGGGTACTAGCACAATCCATTGTCATGCGATCTGACAATTGAGCAAGTGTAGGAAAATAATTTCCTTGTTCAAGAAAAGAATGCACATGTAAAATCAGAACCATTTCAATTTCTGATAAACCCATTTTTTTATAATGGGTAAGTAATGCGGTTGGAATGGTGATATTACCGCTTTTAATCCATGCGAGCATGGTGGAATTCATCATATGCTGACACCTCTTTATAAGTATAGCATGAACTCAAGTTCCAAGTAAGACTCACATCTTTACTTCCAATTTATATAGATTTTGAAAAAATAAAACAGGTTGCCTCATTAATTTGGCAACCTGTTTACATGGAAAGTATTAAGGATATAAGCGATTTAACAGACGTGGGAATGGGATTGTCTCGCGCACATGCTCTACTCCACTAATCCATGCTACTGTCCGTTCTAATCCTAGTCCAAAGCCTGAATGTGGTACAGATCCAAATTGACGAAGCTCGATATACCATTTATATGCTTCCGGGCTAAGTTCATGCTCTTCTACTCGTTTACCCAATAATTCTAAATCATGAATCCGTTCTGAACCACCAATAATCTCTCCATAGCCTTCAGGAGCAATTAAATCTGCACAAAGGACTACATCTTCACGCTCTGGATGCGGCTGCATATAGAACGGCTTAAGCGTTGTAGGATAGTGGGTAATAAATACCGGTTTATCATAGCTTTCTGCAATCGCAGTTTCATGAGGTGCTCCGAAGTCATCGCCCCACTGAATATCATCAAAGCCTTTTTCCTGCAAGAATTTTACCGCGTCATCATATGTGATTCGTGGGAACGGCGCTTTAATTTGCTCTAACTTGCTCGTATCACGACCTAAGGTTTTCAATTCAATCACACAATTTTTTAATACACTTTGAACGATATGTGAAACATATTGTTCTTGAACCTCAAGGTTCTCTTCAAATTCTACAAACGCCATTTCAGGTTCAATCATCCAAAATTCGATTAAGTGACGACGTGTTTTTGATTTTTCAGCACGGAAGGTCGGCCCGAAGGAGAATACTTTCCCTAATGCCATAGCGGCTGCTTCCATATAAAGCTGTCCACTTTGTGAAAGATAGGCATCTTCATCAAAATATTTCGTTGCAAATAATTCCGTTGTCCCTTCTGGCGCACTACCAGTCAAGATTGGTGGGTCAACCTTTGTAAAGCCGTTCTCATTAAAAAACTCATAGGTAGCACGAATGATTTCATTCCGAACCTTCATGACAGCATGCTGACGACGAGAACGAAGCCACAAATGACGGTTATCCATTAAAAATTCTGTTCCATGTTCCTTTGGAGTGATCGGGTAATCTACAGCTGCATGAAGTACCTCGATGCCACTTACCTGCATTTCAAACCCTAGATTTGAGCGCTCATCTCTTGTTATTTTTCCAATAACATACATAGACGTTTCTTGCGTTAACGATTTTGCTAGCTGAAATGTGTCCTCAGAAACTTCACTTTTAACTACAACCCCTTGGATAAACCCGGTGCCGTCGCGTAGCTGTAAAAAAGCAATTTTTCCACTTGAACGTTTATTCGCTAACCAAACGCCAATTTTGACTTCTTGATCAACATATTTATGGACTTCTGATATGGTTGTTTTAATCACTATTATGTCCCTCCAAAAACAATACGTAACTCGAAATATGTACCAGCCTCTATTATACCTTTTTCCGCCTTTTATAATCAATATCCATCCATAACGGAAAATATGCAAAGGAGGACAGATTTCTCTGCCCTCCTTTGCATAATCATATCTATTTAGATTTACTAGTAACAAATTGGTGAATTCGCTCAACAGCTGCTTCTAAAAGATCTAAAGAAGTTGCATAGGACAAGCGAATGTTATCATTTGCTCCAAATCCTGATCCTGGAATAACGGCAACTAATGCTTCTTCAAGCAATGCAGTAGAGAATTCATCTACATTTGAATACCCTGTTAATTCAACCGCTTTTTTAACATTAGGGAACAGATAAAATGCTCCTTGTGGTTTAATGCAGGTTACTCCTGGAATTTGGATTAACTTGTCATAGATTTGGTTTAAGCGCGATTCAAACGCTTGTCTCATCTCTTCGACCTCTTCTTGAGAACCAGCATAGGCAGCAATCGTTCCGTACTGGGCTGTTGTCGTAGGATTTGATGTGCTATGACTAGCTAAATTGGTCATTGCTTCAATAATTTCTTTATTACCGGCTGCATAGCCAATTCGCCAGCCTGTCATGGAATGTGATTTAGAAACTCCATTGATAATAATCGTTTGTTCTTTTAATTCTGGTGAAATTTGGGCAATCGATACGTGCTTGTTGTTTCCATAAACTAGCTTTTCATATATCTCATCGGAAACAATCAAGATATTATTTTGCAGACAAACTTCACCTATAGCTAATAATTCTTCTTGGCTATAAAGCATCCCTGTAGGATTACTTGGTGAGTTGATAATCACTGCTTTTGTTTTTTCAGTAATCACAGCTTTTAATTGCTCTGGTGTAATTTTATATTCGTTCGCTTCTGTTCCTTCAACATATACTGGGACACCGCCTGCAAGCTTTACTTGTTCAGGATAGCTAACCCAATATGGCGTTGGGATGATAACCTCATCACCATCATTTAAAATAACTTGAAACAGTGTATACAACACATGTTTTGCACCACTGCCAACAATAATTTCATTTGGATTATAGTCAATTCCTTGGTCCTGCTGGAACTTTTTGATGATTTCTTTTTTAATGCTGGTAATCCTGCAGCAGGTGTATATTTTGTTTGACCTTCATTCATTGAAGCAACTGCTGCATCAATAATATGTTGTGGTGTATTAAAATCTGGTTCCCCAGCTCCTAATCCAATCACATCAAGTCCTTGTGATTTTAATTCCTTTGCTTTCGCTGTAATTGCAAGAGTCGTTGATGGTGTTAATGATTTGACCCTACCAGCTAATTCAAACTTCATTCTCCTTGCACTCCTTTTTACTAAGCTTTAACCAGCTTTTTTTACATGTTCTCGATTTTACGGAGCCATTCACCTGACTCAAAATCAACATAATAATAATTTATCAGATTATTACGAGAGATGTAATATATTTCCCAACATTGTCGCTTTTTTATCATGCCTAATCTTACAGAAATGATTTCCTTTGGATCTTTTTCCTGCAATAATTTATCTACGGCTTGCTCTTGGGAAATTCCCTCATTCACTTTTTTTATAACGACCTGGCCTGTTTTTTCAGAAACCCAAGAAATGGTATCCTGATTCTTTTGATTTTTAGCTCTTACGACATAATAGGTTTCCGTTCCATTGTACAGTTGAACATCCTGTAGTTCTGATATCTTCATTTTTTTATTTACAGCAGCTAAGGCTTTTTCCTCAGCTTTTGATACTGGCTTAACTGCTTGATAATAAACAGTAGAGAAAAAAACTATGATAACAAAAACGGTACCTATTCCTATAAATATCCATTTTTTCAAAATTCCATCACTTCTTTATGTACGATATATTTTCACAATCTATTCAATTTACTTTCTAAAGGTTTTGTTCCGATAGACAAGCAATAATTGTTAATTATACTTAGGTGTCAGTTGGGTATTATAACATTAGATTCTAACTTATTATAACAGTGTATTTACACTGAAGGTTATATTTTGAAAAATTTAACGATAAAATTTTTTCTAGTCTATACACTTTCTTTGGCTGTGCAAATCTAGCGCAGCTACTTTTTCTTGTTTGAAATTTTCACGATTTCATAATTATCCTCTGTAAATTTAACAGATACTGCACCGATGTTTTTATTGTAATACACCCGAACCCAAGCTTGCTGTAGTTGCTCTAATAAATCTTCATTCACGTTCTCCTCTTTCTTGCGGAAAAGAATCGCAAATTCCGGGTCAAGTTGTTCAAAAAAATCCTCCGATAGGACTTCCATTGATGCAAGGTCAGGAAGTTTAATAATCGTCGTTTCGACTGCTTCATTTCTTGGTGTGGAATAGTCAATATTCGGACTAGCATGATTCATCCATAATATTCTTCTATTTAAAAATGAAATGGATAAATCTAATCCTTTTGTATCATTAAGAACCACCATAACTAATCCAGGAAGAATTTCATGATTCATCCCCTTGCTTAAGCTGCGATAATCAACGGCTTCTGCGTCATACAAAAACTCGTTTATATTCTTTTCTGTGTCTTTTGGACTCATTAAACGCTTTACATGAAAATCCTTCATTAACCAGCTAATATTTTCAAAACAGCATTTACCCGTATCGGTAAGGATAATGGTGTCAATTTGATGAACATGATAAAGTGCTAGAAGTTTTTTAAATTCTTCTTTCGTGTTTTCACCACCAGTATTGATGAGCACATTTTTTCCATCAGGCTGTTGAATTAACGAAGCTTCCCCGTCAGATAATGAGAAAAAGGTAAATGCCACTTCCTCATTTTTTAAGTTCAAATCAATATTATTAATTTCAACCGGATTTGATGGTGATTCTAACGGGATGTAGTACCAATTCGAAAAAAACAATAAGGGGGCAATTAACCATTTCATCTATATTCCTCCAATGCTATAGGTATATAGTGTGTTATTCTCGGAATATTATCACTTGAAATTCCCCATATTACAACCACTCACGAATGGCTCGAACCATATCATCTAGAGTGTATTTCTTTATCATAACCTGCGGAATCGATTGGAGAAATGCTTTGCCATACCGTGTCGTTACAATCCGACGATCAAAAACGACGACGATGCCTCGATCTGATTCTGTCCTGATTAATCTTCCAAACCCTTGTTTAAAGCGAATAATGGCTTCTGGTAAACTATAAGCCGAAAAAGGATTTCCGCCTTGTTTTTTGATTATTTCACTTTTTGCTTCGGTAACAGGTTCATCTGGTGAAGAAAATGGAAGTCTTACAATGATCAAGCAAGAAAGGTCCTCACCAGGAATATCAATTCCTTCCCAAAAGCTACTAGTCCCTAACAATATTGCCTTATCAAATCGTTGAAAATTCCTCGTTAATCTTGTCCGACTTCCACTGGTAATTCCTTGAGCCATAATCGCAAAATCATCAAGAAAACCACTTTCACGAATAAGGTCATATGTTTTTTTGAGCATATCGTGAGCTGTAAACAGAATTAACATTCTCCCTTTGGTTGCTTCTGCAATGGAAATTATATGCTCCGAGATGGCAATGACATAATCCTGTTGTGAGACAGAATTAATTTCTGGCAAATCTTCTGGAATAATTAATTGGACTTGTTTTTCGTAATCAAACGGCGAAGGAATAACCTTTTGTATGCATTTGGTTGATTCCATTCCCAATTCTGAAATCGTGTATTGAAAAGATTGTTTTACTGTTAAGGTTGCTGATGTGACGACAATACTTTTCTTTTGAGAAAAGAAGTGATCGTGCAAGTAGGTTGATACATTCACTGGAAATGCGTATATAGTTGTTGTGTTTTGAATCGAGCGCAAATCCAGTTCAATCCACCTAACATTGTTTTCACTTGGCTGCAGAAAGACGCTTTTTATAATTTTCCGTAGTTCATCCAATTGGGAACATACCGCTACTACTTCCTCTAATATTCCTTGCTGAATACTGGAAATGGTTTGCTCTGACATTTTAATTTGCTCAAGCCGTGCTGTGAAATAATCGATTGTATCCTTGAGTAAGAAAGAAAAACGTTCTGCCTCAGTCAATAGTGCATTCCATTCTTTTCCCATTTCATCCTGATTTAATCGAATGGATATCCGATTATAGGTCTGAGGTTTTCTTTTTTGTTTACTTTGAGAAAAGATAACAACTATCTTGAAGAATTCATCCATTACATAAAAAAGATCTAATAGCAATTTATTCCCACGAGATGAATGCATTTCTTGATGCTGGGCTAACAGCACTTTTAACAGATTTTCAAATTTATAAAAAAGCTGTTTTTGATCATATAAACCAATTTGTCCAAATAGCAATCGGCATGTTAAATAATCAATGGTTGTACCAAAAAATTTTCCTGCCGCTTTTTCAAAATGATGACCCTCGTCAATGACAGCATATTCATACTCAGGTAGAATCTTTTTATCCGATACAATATCCGCTAACACAACGGAATGGTTCGTTATAATTAATTCCGCTTCATTTGCTTCAAGCTTTGCTCTTTGATAAAAATCATATTGGCGCCAATGCTTATCCTGTAAAAATTCACTGTGCTCATTTTTTATTTTATTCCAATAAATAAGACCGCCACTTGATAAATTCAGTTCATCACTATCTCCTGTTTTCGTTTCTGTTAACCAAATCAAGATTTGCATTTTGGTTAAAGTCGTATCATAGTTATCCTCCTCTTCAAGAAGGGATTGTTCAAATTTAGCCAAACTGAGATAATGACTTCTTCCTTTTAATAGACTAGTTTTTATTGAAGAAGACAGCATTTTTTTTAATAATGGAATATCTTTGTTCATCAACTGCTGCTGCAATTGATTGGTAAATGTACTGATCAATACAGGTTTTTTTTCTTTTTTAGCAAATATGGCTCCTGGTAATAAATAGGCCAATGATTTCCCTACTCCTGTTCCAGCCTCTATTAATGCATGCTGGCTCGTTTTGAACGCTTCCATTACCATGTCCATCATGATAAATTGTCCATCACGCTTTTCATATGAAGGAAAAGCTTGTTTGAGCAGCTGTTCTTTTTCAGGCTGGGATTCAGGATAAGTAGTTACTGTTTGTCCATCGTAGTCCCCTTCGTGATGATTCCTTTTCAAGGCTAAACCTCGGTAAACCTCTAATGACTTTGGCACTGTCTCAATCTTTTGCTCCATCCTACTTAATAAATCTTCTAGGAACAACCCAATATCACTTTTCAATCCTCCAGAAAGCTTTGAAAGTTGTTTAATTGTTGTTTGTGGTAGTCCTTCAAGTTTTTGTAATAATATTAGTAGTAGTTCTGCTGTTACATAGGCATCACTATCAGCCTGGTGTGGCCTATCATGCTTTAGGTCTTCTTGTATGGCTAAATCTGATAATTTATAACTATCCGCAGTCGGAAAAAGAATTCGCGCTAGCTCCACTGTATCTAGAACTGGACCATAAAAGCCATCTATTCTTGATTGAATGAGCTCCTCCTGCAAAAAAGATAAATCGAACAGAACATTATGGGCAACAAAATAGGAATCTTCCAAGAGACTGGCAACTTTTGTTGCAATCTCTGAAAATAATGGAGCATCTCGGACCATTTCATCGTTGAGACCTGTTAATTCCTCGATGAATGCTGGTATCTTTTGTTGAGGGTTAACGAGTGAAGAAAATGTTTCTGTGATTTTTCCGTTTTCAATGATAACCGCTGCAAATTGTATGATTTTATCCCCACGTTTGGGTGTGTTTCCAGTGGTTTCTAGGTCAATCACCACATATTTATTGATCATGTAATACACCTCTACCCTTTATTCAAACACAACGGTATCATATTTAGGGTGAAATCAAAAGTATCAATATTTACTTTTTTCCACAAAATCAACCCTATTATACAAAGGTGGGATTCTTTTTAACACATTACAGTGTTAAATTTGGCTGTTGATTTCCGCTGCAGGTGCTCGCTTTCCGCGGGGCGGGCACCTTCCGCTCCAATCAACAGAGTGTTTAAAAAACATACCATTCTTTTACAAAGCTAAAACATAAAAAACCCCCCATAAATAAATGGGGGGATAAGGTTACATTACGGTTGCTTCTGGTTCTGCGTAGAGCATTTCTACGATTTCATTGTTTTCATCCATGATCGCTACTTTTGGTTTGTGAGTTTGAATTTTTTCTTCAGACACTAAAGCGTATGAGATGATGATGACTACATCCCCTTCATGAACAAGGCGAGCTGCAGCACCATTTAAACATACCACTCCGCTACCTCTTCTTCCAGGAATAATATAGGTTTCAAATCGAGCACCATTATTGTTATTGACAATTTGGACCTTTTCATTTGGAACCATTCCAACTGCGTCCAAGATATTCTCATCGATTGTAATACTACCTACATAATTTAAGTTTGCTTCTGTCACTCGTGCACGATGGATTTTTGCGTTCATCATTGTGCGAAACATAATTTTCCCCCTACCTGGACTGTTATAGCCCAGAAATAATTAAATTATCGATTAAGCGAACCTTTGTAAATACAACAGCAACAGCGATGATTATTTTTCCATTTAATTCTTCCATCACTTTTAGCTCAGGATAAGAATAAATTTCAACATAATCAATGCTTCCCTCTGTTTGCTCTTGAATATGCGCTTTGACTAGCTCAACAATTTTGGATGGATCCTTTTCACCATTTTGAATGGCTTTTTCTGCTAGTTTTAAGCCCTGATAAATAGCTGGTGCTTGTTTTCGCTCTTCCGGAAGGAGATTCACATTGCGTGAGCTCTTAGCTAGACCATCCTCTTCACGAACTGTCGGAACGGATACAATTTCTAATGGAAAATTAAAGTCATTCACTAATCCATCGACGACTGCAACCTGCTGGGCATCTTTCATTCCAAAATAAACCTTATCAGGTGAAACGATGTGAAACAGCTTCGTTAACACAGTTGCCACGCCATCAAAATGGCCAGGTCGTGATTTTCCACAAAGAACATCGGTCCGATCTTTCACAGTAACCGTTACGGATGGTTCCTTTGGATACATTTCATCAACAGTTGGATAAAAAATAAAATCGACCTTGTGATTCTCCGCCACCTGCTGGTCCCTTTCTAAATCGCGTGGGTAGGATGCTAGATCCTCCTTTGGACCAAATTGAAGTGGATTCACAAAAATACTGAGAACGACAATGTCATTTTCCTTTCTTGCATGATCCATTAACGAAGCATGACCTTCATGCAAATAACCCATTGTCGGAACGAAACCAATCGTTTTTCCTGCAGCTTTTTGTTTATTTATTTCAGCTTTTAAATCATTTATTTTCGTAAAAGTATTCATTATTTCCCTCCGTACAAGCCAACCAGTTCTTCTTCCTTCATCGTAAAGCTCTGTTGATCTGTAGGGAACAAACCAATCTTTACTTCGGTGACATAGGAACTGATTCCTAATGAAATAAGTTCATTTGTATCAACATATCGTTTAACAAATTTTGGAGCTCGATCCACTCCGTAATTGACTACATCATGAAATACAAGGACCTGACCATCACAGTCAATTCCTGCCCCTATTCCAATCGTTGGGATGGTTAAACGCTGCTGGATTTCTCTTGCCAATTGCTTAGGAACACATTCAAGTACGACTGCCATTGCTCCAGCCTCTTCACATTTAATTGCATCCTCAATAAGCTTTTGTGCCTGCTCTGCACTTTTTCCTTGGACTTTATAGCCACCAAGTACATTAACCGACTGTGGTGTTAAGCCAAGATGGGCGACTACTGGAATACCAGCTCCCGTTAACGCTTTTATACTATTTATAACGTCATCTGCACCTTCTACCTTTACAGCATGTGCACCAGTTTCTTGAATAAGACGCGCTCCATTGATTAACGTATCTCTTATCGATAAGTGATAGCTCATAAATGGCATGTCCACAACGATAAAAGTATTCGGTGCACCACGTTTCACAGCCTTTGTATGATGGATCATATCTTCCATCGTTACTGGAATGGTAGAATCATAGCCTAGTACGACCATGCCTAGTGAATCACCAACTAGAATCATATCTACACCAGATTGTTCTGCAAGTTTTGCAGCTGGGTAGTCATAGGCGGTGAGCATGACAATTTTTTCATTGTTTTGTTTCATCTTTAAGAAATCCGTCGTTTGCTTCATCATCTTTCCTCCGTTTCTTAGGAAAGAGGAGACAAAACACAAAAAAATCCTTCTAAATGGCAGAAGGATTCTTATTTGCATCGTAAAGTTGTTTTATCCCTCTGTCCTGGTCCATATTGGATCTAGGCAGATATCCATAATTATTATATTATTTATTAATAGGTGCAGTTCAAATGATACTGCCCAAAAAGATTATATCAGAAGTCTATCTTTTTTGCTAATTATTTCTTAATTTTCTGAGAGATCAATATCAGCAGAATAGACATGGTGAACTACGCCCGCTTCATCTTCGATCATTAATACGCCATCATCTGTTATCCCTAATGCTTTTCCACGAATATTATCTGTCAGTGTTCTCGCGATGATTGATTTTCCTATACTAATAGCATAGCTTTCCCATAATAATTTTATTGGTGTAAACCCTTGCTCTAAATAAAGCAAATACAATTTTTCAAAATGGGAAAGTACACTTCTGATCACTTGAGCTCTTGAAATCTTTTCTCCTGATTCAATCGCTAATGATGTAGCAATTTGTTGAATCTCTTCAGGATAATCTTCAAGCTGCTGATTAACATTTATTCCAACGCCAATAATAATCGCAAATATTTGATCAGCTTCAGCTTGAAGCTCAGTTAATATTCCCGTTACTTTTTTGCCGTTCAGCAGGATATCATTCGGCCATTTAATCTTTGGCGACAAATTTGATACCTCTTGAATGGCTTGGACAACAGCAACTGCTGTAATTAATGTTAGTTGAGGAGCTTTTTGTAGTGGAATATTTGGGCGCAAGATCATGCTCATCCACACACCTGTGTACTTAGGTGAATGCCATATTCTATTCATTCTGCCGCGTCCAGAAAGCTGTTGTTCCGCAATAACAACCGTTCCTTCTGGCGCATTTTCATATGATAATGTTTTGGCGATTTTTTGTGTAGAGTCAACGCTTTCCTGATAATGAATGGATTGTCCAAGAAAGTTTGTCGTTAGGCCTAAACGAATTTCATCTGCTGAAATCTGGTCAGGTGTTTTGACAATCCGATACCCCTTTCTTTGAATCGCTTCAAGTTCAAAACCATGTTTTCTAAGTTCCTCAATATGTTTCCAAACAGCTGTTCTCGAACAGCCGATATATTCTGCTAAATATTGACCTGACAAATAATCGCCGTTAGCTGCAGTAAAGGCATCGATCAGCTTTTTTCTCACTTCAGATTGCACGATAACACCCACTCTCTTATTCTCACATATTGATTTTCTAATCTACCCTCGAGAATTTCTTTTTCTATTTTTCCTAAACAATCCTTAATCCATGGACCTGCTGGGCGTTCCATAATCTCGATTAATTCCTTACCTGGAAATGTTCAACTCCGCTCTACCTTTAATAGGTAGATCATCATATAACTTGATCCAACTATTTACTGAATCCATTAATTCCTGGTGATTAATGCTATTAACCAATCGTTGTGCATAAATCATGTTCTCTTTCCCGGCATCATAAAGGCTAATCGAACTCCATTCGTGTGATAAACGAAACTGGGTCCAGTGATAGATCGCCTGGATTTGTCTTATTCGTTTTATTGGTAGTTTCCAGCACCTTAAAAAATGGTCAACCTGATCCATTTTTACCTCTAATGAATAGAGAAGTAAACCCCACATTTCCTCGCTATTCAGTTCCGAACATTTAAACTGAGTTAATTCACTGATCGTTTTTTCGAATAACCCCAATTGTGGTAAGTACTGATCCAAATGACAGCTACATAATAACTGAATCGCATTTACACGATTTTTTCCAACCAATAATTTCTCAAATTCGGCCGTTTTTCTTTCAACCGCAATATGATTTAATAGTGAACCCATTTTTTTAAGCGCATCAAAACATGTAGGATCAAGGGTAAAATCCAATTGACTGACGAATCGTACCGCCCTCATCATTCTTAGCGCATCCTCTGTAAACCGTTCCTTTGGATCCCCTACAGTTACAATTTGCTTTTTACTGATTGCCTGTTTCCCATTAAATGGGTCAATAATTTCCCCTTCTTTGTTCATTGCTATCGCATTCATCGTAAAATCCCGTCGTTTTAGATCCTCGATTAGGGAACGAACGAAGAATACTTCATCAGGCCTGCGATGGTCTCTATACTCTGCCTCTTCACGAAAGGTGGTGATTTCATAGCTTTGCCCTTGATAAAGGACCACTACCGTTCCATGCTCAATCCCAACATCAACTGTATTAGGAAAAATACGCTTTATCTCTTCCGGTGTAGCAGATGAGGCAATATCGACATCAGAAATAGGGCGATCTAATAAGCAATCACGAACTGCACCACCAACGAAAAAAACTTCAAAGCCTGCATCTTCAATTTTCTTTAATAGTGGGAGTGCGTTTAAAAATAAAACATTCACATTTACTCACCCTGCTCTAAAAGAGTGTAATAGATATCCTCATATTGGGAAACAATTTGTTCAGCACCAAACTTAGTCGTTGCGGTCATGATCCCATTTTCAGAAAATTGCTGATGCAATTCTTTATCCTTAAGGAGCTGTACGCCCTTTTTAGCAATCTCATCTATATCACCGAGTTCACAAATAAAGCCATTCACCCCGTCGGAAATAACTTCAGGAACCCCTCCAACATTCGTCCCTATACATGGAACCCCACAGGCCATTCCTTCTAGCGCAACGAGGCCAAAGCTTTCTTTTTCTGATAAAAGAAGCATTAAATCACTGATTGAATACAATTCTTCAAGATTTTCCTGTTTTCCTAAGTAACGAACATGCTCACGTATTCCTAGTTTACAGACGAGGTTGCTCACAACTGACATTTCCGGTCCATCTCCAACTAATAATAGCTTAGCTGGGAGCTGTTTAGCCATTTTAGCAAAAGCTTTGACAACATCAGTAACCCTTTTAACAGCGCGAAAATTCGAAACGTGAATGACTACTTTTTCGTCTTCAGCAATTTCTAGTTCCTCACGTAAATGACTTGCATCTGTTTTTTGATAGACTCGATCATCGATAAAATTATAGACAGCATGAATCTCTTTATTTGGCCTTACTACTTCATTCGTTTGTGCAATTAAGGAATGGGAAACTGCTGTTACATAATCCGATTTTTCAATCCCAAATCGAACCGCATCTGCCAATGAAGGATCATTTCCTAAAACGGTAATATCTGTTCCATGTAACGTAGTAACAATCTTTAAATTTCGCCCACTCATCTGCTTGGCCAAAATCGCACAAACTGCATGGGGAATAGCATAATGAACATGTAATAGATCGAGTTCTTCCCTGTTTGCGACTTCGGCAATTTTACTCGCTAAGGCAATATCATAAGGTGGATATTGAAAAACTGAATATTGATTGACTTCAACTTGATGATAATAGATATTATGGTACATTTTTTTCAAGCGAAATGGCAGACTTGATGAAATGAAATGAATTTCATGCCCTCTTTCTGCCAACATTTTTCCAAGTTCGGTTGCGACAACTCCAGAGCCCCCAATGGTTGGGTAACAGGTTATGCCAATTTTTAACTTTTTATTCATTCATGATCCCCTATCAAGTCGTAATGAACGAGCAATGGTGTTTTCACTTTAAATCCTTCTCCATAAGCAATTCCAACCTCTTTACCAAAAAGCCTTTCTCTCGCTTCTACTGTTTCAATATAACCATTCACGAGCGGAGTATCGACCGTATTAGCTCCTTTTTCAAATTGACTACGATAACTTTGCAAAGAAGCACGTTTCTTTTCAAAAAACGAGCTGATATCAATCACAAAATCAGGTTTATGAAACCCGTTTATCATATAAAAATACAGATTTTTCGGTCGATAGGCCAGAATATGGAAAATTTGGAAAGTAATTTTTTATTCCCGCAGAAAAAGCCGCCTCATCAACAAGGCGGGCGCAATTCCCATGGTCAGGATGTCGATCCTCAAAATAGGGTGCAAAGATTATTTTCGGCCGAAACAACCGAATAATTTCCACGACCTTTTTTATATTTTCATCATTTACCAAAATCCCTCGATCAGGCAAATCTAAATTGATCCGAACGTGAACTCCTAAAAGTTCGGCTGCATTTTTCGCTTCTTGCTTACGAAGTTCAACCGTTCCATTTGAGGAAAGTTCTGCTTTAGTCAAATCGCAAATCCCAATCTTTTTCCCGCTTGCTGTATATTTTGCAATGGTCCCTGCCATTCCGATTTCAACATCATCCGCGTGGGCACCAAATGCCAAAATATCAAGTTCAGAAATCTCCTCGATCACTAGCGAGTTTCGTTGACTATATTTCTCCATTCAATATCGCCTCGCTCTAATCCTTTAATCAACACTTCAGCAGTTCCCATATTTGTCGCAAGCGGCACGGAATATACATCACAAAGGCGAACGAGTGCTGTTACATCTGGTTCATGTGGTTGAGCAGTAAGTGGATCTCTGAAAAAGAATACAATATCCATTTTGTTCTTTGCAATTAGGGCACCAATTTCTTGATCTCCACCTAATGGGCCAGATTGAAACCGCTCAACTTGTAAACCTGTTGCCTCCATAATTCTTAAACCTGTTGTCCCCGTTCCAAATAATGTATGCTTTGTAAAAATAGCTTCATATGCTAGTACAAATCGAACAAGATCATCTTTTTTCTTATCGTGCGCGATTAAAGCAATATTCATAAGTAATTCCCCATTCTATTTTTATTCGATTATGTTTTCTAGTCCGTATACCAATGAATCAATTTTTACAACCGTGTCTACAGCAAGCTTCACTCCTGACATAAAGGAAGCACGATTATAGGAATCATGACGAATGGTTAAGGTTTGGCCCTCAGAGCCGAATAAGACTTGTTGATGAGCAATTAATCCTGGTAATCTTACAGAATGGATATGCATTCCGTCAAAATTAGCTCCTCTTGCTCCCTGAATCGTTTCTTTCTCGTTTGGATGCCCCTGCTCTTTTGGAGTTCTTACCTCACTGATCATCTGCGCTGTTTTAACAGCCGTTCCCGACGGTGCATCTAATTTCTGGTCATGATGCAGTTCGATAATTTCAACATTTTCAAAATATTTAGCAGCAAGCCTAGAGAATTTCATCATCAAAACAGCACCAACAGCAAAGTTTGGTGCAATGATACAACCAAGTTCTTTTTCTTTACACAATTTATCTAGCTCAATTAAATCTGTATCAGAAAAACCAGTTGTTCCAACAACCGGGCGAACGCCATATTTCAAGGCTGTTTTCGTATGGTACATTCCAACTTCTGGAGTCGTTAAGTCGATTAAAACATCCGGTTTTTGCTCTTTGAAACATTGTTCAATATTTGCGTAAATTGGCGTATCTAAATTGTTAAAACCCTCTAATTCACCGAGTGTTTTCCCATCATGTTTGTGGTCTACTGCAGCGACAAGTTCAAAGTAATCCGTATTGGTCACAAGCTGGACAGCTTCTTTTCCCATACGGCCCCGTGGACCTGCAACGGCAATTTTCACTTTATTCATTTTCATTTTTCTCCTCTTGAGTATGTATTGTTGTCCAACGATTTTTATCGCGGGTATTAAACTTATTCATTACTAAATTGTGTGCTTGCTCGAGATCAATATGTAATGAGTTTGCAAAACAAATGAGGACAAACAGCATATCACCTAGTTCTTCCTCTATTTCCTTTGGCTCCTCAGTTGACTTCTTTGGCTTTTCACCATAATAGTGATTGATTTCTCGCGCCAATTCACCTAATTCTTCCGTCATTCTTGCGAGCATAGCAAGTGGACTAAAATAGCCTTCTTTAAACTGACTTATATAAGCATCCACTTCCGCTTGAAGTTGCTTTACTGTTTTCTGTTCTAGCATCTGTACTTGATCCTCCCATTTTAACAGCAAAAATCATACCTATATTAATGTTAGCTAAAAACTACCCTATTTACAAATATTTTTAATTCGAAGGCTCTCATGTATTTGTCTGTTGATTTCCGCTCCAGGCGCTCGCTTTCTGCGGTGGAGTCTCGCACCTTCCGCTCCTTCAACAGAGTGCAAAAAATCAACATTGTTCTTCAACACAGTCAATAGAAAAGCGGAGGAGCCTCATACGACCATTAGTATATGTTTTTCTAAAATAGTGAACAAAATGAAATTTAGTGCTAGTATGACGAATAGATGGATTATTTTCTTTCATGAAATAGAATATCTTTGAGAAAAATAATTAGAAAGGGAGGAATCGTTGTGTTATTTGGATTAAAATTTAAAAATATCTTCTTTATTTTATTTGGATCAGCCGTATTTTCATTTGGAATCGTCCATTTCAATATGCAAAATAATTTAGCTGAAGGTGGGTTTACTGGTATCACTTTGCTTTTTTACTTTTTATGGAAGTGGGACCCTTCATATACGAACTTATTATTAAATATACCGCTTTTTTTCATTGGCTGGAAGCTTCTTGGTCGTTCAGCATTACTCTATACCATCATTGGTACTTTAGGAGTATCGGTTTTTTTATGGGTTTTTCAACGCTATCAAATTGACATGCCACTAAGAGACGATTTAACGCTTGCTGCACTTTTTGCGGGTGTCGCCATTGGGATCGGGCTCGGAATTATATTCAGATATGGCGGAACGACCGGCGGAGTTGATATTATCGCTCGTTTGGCTCATAAATATGTTGGTTGGAGCATGGGAAAAACCATGTTTCTCTTTGATGCCTGTGTCATTACGATTTCCTTGATCACCTATCTTTCTTATAAAGAAGCCATGTACACACTTGTTGCTGTTTTTATCGGTGCTAAAGTTATTGATTTTATGCAAGAGGGGGCATATTCTGCAAGAGGTGCGATGATCATCTCAGATTTAAACAACCAAATTGCCGATAAAGTAATGGAGGAAATGGGACGAGGCGTAACCGTGCTACATGGTCATGGTTCATTCACAAAGACGAATAGAGAGGTTCTTTATTGTGTTGTTGGCAAGAATGAAATTGTTAAATTAAAAAACCTGATTACTTCCGTTGACCCTCATGCTTTTGTTTCAGTTAGTATCGTTCATGATGTGCTAGGCGAAGGCTTTACCCTTGACGAAAATAAAATGCCGATTGAAAATTAACCTTTTGAAGGTTTTCAATGTACATAAAAAACCTCTGAAATCACTATTTCATTAGATTTCAGAGGTTTTATTGATTTAGATAATCACCTGAAGTGCCAAATTTCTAAATATCAATCTCAACTACTTATTCTTTCAGCTTTGTTGGCCTATTTTTTTCTTGTTCCTGATCCCCTTTATATTTTCTCCAACCTACATAAGATAAGGTGACGATGATGATACTTCCGGTTGAAATGATGACCCACCAAAGACTTGGGTCTGCTTCATCCTCTGTCATTCCATCGAAAATTGATTGCAAATCACTACCAATTGCCTCTAACTCCTCTTGATTCGCTGCTTCCTTGAGAACCTTTGGGCGGTACTGGTCTATATAGCTGACCTTTGCATCAAGGCTCACAATTTGTTCCGCTGGAATATCGATTTTCAAACTCGGATAAATCATATTATATAGGGATAAAAACGAATTGAAATTTGAATGAAAATTTTCATTATTACCGTTATATGCAGCTTTTTTTGCATTTTGAAATACAGTCATGATCGGTTCTTCCATTTCAGTCCACAAGGGCTGATTCCCAGAAGATATCGCATCCATGACAAGCCTGAATTTTGTTACGATATTCATTTTTTCATCATGAGGCATATTCTCATTTTTGATTGCTTCCAGCGCGTCATAATGAGCTACTGAAATGATTCTTATTTCGTCTTTACTATAGCTTGGCTCATTTTCAAGCTTAACTAAATATTGTTCAGAAAAATAATTCAATAATTTTTCTGCATCATCGTAACGATGCAACTTCACCATTTGCAGGGCCTCATCTGATATATGATCAAAATTATTGATTGTCGAGGTTGGTTCTGCTCTAACTGAAACTATTGGCATAAGGAAAAAAGCCAAAAATAAAATGAACCCCTTTGTTTTCATTCTTGTCCCCCTCAAACTACTAGTAATATGTATGAGAGGACGGACAAGTTTAGACCAGTAAAGGTACAAGAATTAATTGTTTATGTTAAGAGTATATCGATCTTTTCTTAAACAGAGGAAATAGGTTAGGGCAAGTGAAAAAATGCTCAACCAAAACGTAAAATAACCAATTTTATCCGTATATAAATCCAACATATGATATCGAGGCATCATGTGAAAAACATAATCAATCATTTCATTATGTATAACCCAGATAGCTGTCACGACTATATGCCATGGCTTGATTCGATAGAAAGGCGCATATAGTACACCTTGGACCGCCATTGCCAAATGTGATGAAATTAGCATATAAGCTACAAAATCAAGGCCGTTATTTACAATCCCTACTAAAATATTCATCACTACTGCCCAAATTCCATACTTAACCAATGTCACAATCGCCAAAGCTTCAAATAGCGGCCAGTTCCTGCCTAACAAAAAAGCAATGATTACAAATACAAAAAACAAGCTCGCGGTTGGACTATCTGGAACAAACGGCAAAAAAATAACCGGTGTTTCGGATAATTGCCATCCATACCAAATATAACCATAAATGGTTCCAATAATGTTAATTATTAAAAGTAACCATAATATTTTTCGATTTGCTAATACTGCATAAATAAACGCCATGGAGCACCACCTGAAAATAATATATTTATATAGATTATCTTACACATAATACTATTTAGCTATAAAAAAAGCTGACGAAAAATTCGTCAGCCTTTATTACTTATTTACTTTTTACACTGGAAATAAACTCAGTAAGCTGTTTAAGTTCTTCATCAGTTCCCTTAAACATGCCTGGTGGCATTGCATTTTGACCATTTTTCGCAATATTTGCGATTTTATCCGGTGCAAGTCCGTTGTCGACTAGCGCAGGCGCTCCTGCTCCACCCTGCAAATTGTCACCATGACAATTGATACAGCCTTGATCTTGATAAACTTTGTAGCCATCTGATTCTTTATCAAACTCAGCTTCAGCTACAATTTGACCTTGCGCTTTTGCAGCGTCCCAGTCATGAGTTGCAACCGATTCCCAAGTTAGATAGAAAATAGACGCTAATGCAAGTAACATAAAGCCTGTTGCTAATGGACGCTTTGATGGTCGACGCTGTGGTCCACGATCAATGAATGGTGCAAGCAACAATCCTCCAAATGCCAAGCCAGGAATAACCATGGCACCGATAATGGTGTATGGACCTGAAGCATAAGAATACTTTAATAATTGATACAGAAATAAGAAATACCAGTCTGGTAACGGAATGTAACCTGTATCTGTTGGATCTGCTATCCGTTCAAGCGGTGAAGGATGAGCAATCGTTAAACATAAATAACCAACTAAGAAAACTGCCCCAACCATCCATTCTTTTAAAAGAAAGTTTGGCCAAAACGCTTCCGTTTTACCAGGGTACTCCGAATAATCCTTCGGAACATTAGGTTTTCGTTCTGCAGAGACACGAGAGTCGCCTACGAACTTCATACCTTTACCGTGATGCATTGAGCAATCCCCCTCCTTTAACCCTATGATTAAATCGTATAAATAACATAAAGTACTATTTTTATAGTGGTCCTGAGATACCTTGTTTACGAATCATCATGAAGTGAGCAGCCATTAACCCAAACAATGCAGCTGGTAAGAAGAACACATGAATAGCAAAGAATCGTGTTAATGTTTGTGCTCCAACGATATCTGGATGTCCAGACATTAAGGTTTTAATATATGGCCCAATCAATGGAATAGAATCCATGATTTGTAGTGTTACCTTTGTCGCAAATAGCGCTTTCATATCCCACGGTAACAGATAACCTGTTAAACCAAGGCCGAGCATAACGAAGAAAATAAGTACGCCGACAACCCAGTTTAATTCACGTGGTTTTTTATAAGCTCCTTGGAAAAACACACGAAGAGTATGTAAGAACATCATGACAATTACTAAACTTGCGCCCCAATGGTGCATTCCACGAACAATTTGCCCAAAAGCTACTTCATTTTGTAAATAGTAAACTGATTCCCATGCATTCTTAATATCTGGTACATAATACATGGTTAGAAACATCCCAGACAAAATCTGAATAACAGTGATAAAGAACGTTAGACCACCGAAGCAGTAAACAAAGGCAGAAAAATGATGTGCCGGATTTACGTGCTCTGGAACTTCGTGGTCAGCAATATCGCGCCACAAAGGCGTAATATCTAAACGTTCATCTACCCAATCGTAAATTTTGTTTAACAATGATTACGCCCCCTTTAGGCTCTTGGTTTAGCTTTACCTAATTGTAGGTAGCCATCTTTTTCTTTATATGGGTATACATCAAGCGGTGCCATTGGCGGAGTACCCGCTACGTTTGTACCGTCCTTTGTATAACGCCCCATATGACATGGACAGAAGAACTGCTCTTTATGTTCCTTGGAAGTATTCCAGTCCACTGTACAACCTAAATGCTTACAGATTGGTGAAAGTGCAACAATTTCCCCTTTGTCATCCTTATACACCCAAGCTGTATTTGTTACTTCTGATTCGTACCAAGCATCCTTTTGTTTAAAAGTAAAATCGACACGAACCGGTTCAGATGTTAAGTCTGCGACCTTTTGCTTTGTTGGAATAAAATCTCCACCAGCATTTGCAGCTAACACTGGATCAATTGCAAATCGAACCATCGGCATTAACATTCCTGCCGCCATAAATCCTCCTACCCCTGTAAGAGTGTAATTCAAGAACTGACGTCTTGATACTCGATGCTTGCTCATGCTTATCCCCCCCCTGTTACAAAGTTAAGTTCACGAGACTTTTCAATCATCATATAAAACTAGGACATAATCATGATATATCAATCTTTAGACAAGGTCAATAATATACTTGACGGAATCTGTCTAACTTTCAAAATATTTATTCTTTTTTGTTCCATTCGCCAGTAAACAACGTTATCATCTGTTTTACCTGACTATCAATGAGGGAAATCTTTTGTGAATCCTGCATTGATTCTAATGGTATCGCAGGTATCCAAATTAACGTTCCATTAAGACGGGACTCGATCGATTTCCAATACAAGTCAGATGTCAAATAAAAAACATGACTAAAACCGTTCTCTAATAATTTTGATTCCCATAGTAACAATTCATCCACCTTAGATTCTTCAAAACTCTTTAAATAGGAAAAACCTGGTAGCAAAAGTAATCGTCCTCGAAACTGTCTTTCTAATTGTCCTGTTACGAGTGTACTAAATTCCGACATCTCTGCAGCTTGTCCCATCTCACTATCAAAGCTTATTGGCAATAATGGAATAACGGCAGTATCGACATATTCCTTCGATTTCGTATAAATCTCGATATCCTGTGGGTTCCATTTCACTAAACAATCCCTCCTCATCTATATGTACCTATTGAATGCAAATAATACGCCCAAACGAAGCATTACTTGCATATTCTTCCTTTTTCAACATATTTCTCTTATAACGTAAACAAAACGGCTTACTTTTGCAAGTAAGCCGTTTTGAAATTACATATTTAATTTCTTTAGCTTATCAGTTAGGACTTGAAATGACCTCTCATCGTGCTGATCTAATGCAGCATCTATCTCCTCTAGAAGCTTTTCCTCTTGGTATCGCTTAATGCTCTCAGCTAAAAAACGCTCGACAACAATACGATCTGATTCATTAACCTTAACGTTTCTTGGCATAAACGGATTATCTTCTTGGACAGCTGCATACTGATGAGTCTTGTTGGAAGCATGAAAGTTTAATTGAATGAAAATCTCTTCATCACGATTTAACCGAATATCATGAAATGATTTTTCTGCATCGGTTGTCATGACATTTTCCTTATAAAACCGAAATGGAACTTCATCGACACAATGGGTGGACATAATCAGTCCCCGTGGACAAAACTGTGCTTGATCAACAAAATGTACCTTTTCCATGAGTTGGTCGTGGCTCATTAAATAATTCAAAATCCAAACACATTCTCTACGTTTTAACTGATAATGGTTAAGAAACCAACGAATAAAATCCTTTTTCTCGTTGACAGATACAGGGGTCGTCATGTTTGCTTCCCTCCTCTGTAATACACCATATTTTTTAATGCCGAGTATCCCTAAAAATCTGTTAAACGTTCCAATATTTCTTGATATTCAGTATTGCTTGGGTCTTGTTTTAGTAATTCACTAAAAATTTCGACAGCCTTAACACTTTTTCCTTCTTCAATTAGAAAATATCCATAATCCTTTAAAAATTCTTGATGATTCTTAAAGTAAGTATATGCTAATTGGTATTTGTTTAATGCTTCTGAATACTCCTCTAAATGCTGAAATGCTACCGCCTCATCCCAAAGTAGCTGGGGCTCCACTTCATGAACTGATTCAACATGCTTAGCAAGGTCGATTACTTCTTCATATCGCTCCTGAATCAGCAGAAGTTTATTTAAGGTAAGTACCCCCTCAGTAAATCCTGGGTCCAGCGCAATAGCCTCACGCAATAGTCTTTCTGCCTCTTCCTCATTACCTAGTTTCAGCGCAAGCTTTCCACCTAAGTAGTATAAATCTTTATTAAACTCATCAAAACGGATTCCCTCCAAGATCGTTTCGAAGCTTTTCTCTATCATTTCTTCCTTCTCATATGCTTTTGCCAGCATTAAATATAAGGAATGATACTCAGGATCCAATTCCTTTAGCTCTTCGAACTTATCAATCGCCGTTTTATTTGCATCGGCTTGATAAGCGGTTAGAGCATAACCAAACAAAGTATTAATTTCAAGCTTTTCCTTTAGCGCTCGCTCATAATATGGAAGAGCCGCTTCAAAAGACCCACTTGCACTAAGCATTTCAGCAAGACGTTGTTCAATCTGGATGCCTAATATTTCTTTTGTACCCTTTGATAAAACGCTTTCATACGAATGGATTGCCTCAGCAAACTTCCCAATCTCCGCGTAGAGTTCCGCTAATGCAAAATCAATTACTTCTTCTTCTGGCAACAGATCTTTTGCTGTTAGTAATTTTTGCTCACTAACCTCAAATAATCCATTCATTTGATATAAATCTGCCAGGAGTAATAAAGATTGCGGAAAGCTTTCGTCCTGTACATCAATTTTTTCAAGAAGGAGCATAGCTTCTTCCTCTTGACCCAACTCCATATAAATTTCAGCTAGGAGAACCATTAACTCTCCTTCTTCAGGAAACTGTTGTATTAATTGTTTATATAGTGCCTCTGCTTCCTCTAAAAATCCTAATCGTGTTAATTCACTTGCAAGATCATACTTTTCTTCGGGAATCCCATTAGCAAGAATGTTTTTGTATTTTTGAATTGCCTTACTTTGTTCACCGTTTTCTAAAAGAGAGATGATTTCATGTACTGTATCCATTGGTTGTTCCTTTCAAGATTTACTAGAATGAATAAAACGAAGGCTTATTAATCATTACTTGCTCTCCAAATCCAGAGCAAAATGACGTTTTATCACCAACACGTATCATTTTTCCTTTGTGCATTGTTAACACTAATCTATGATTATGATAATGAAACAAACTCATTTCTTCAACTTGTCTGCTTTCATTCCCCATTAAATACATATTATAGCTCAATTCTCCTCCATGAAGTAGGTTAGATTTGAGCGGGTAAATTCCGATTTTAGCAAGGTCTTGCTTGGCGATTGGAATAGATTCTGTTAGCTCATTTTGTAAGGATGGTATCTTCTCTTGGACGGTTATTTTTCTCCAAAGATCCGTTGACTTTATTAACTCCTTACTCGAGCCATTGCCAAAAATCGGAACTAATGGTGCATTGTAAGGAAACATTGCTTCACGAACCCAACCCCACGGAATTGAAGAAAGTTCAGACAAGTCGTCAATTTCCACAAAAACAACTGGTATTTTCTCTTTTTTGCACTTTCGAATGAAGCTAGGGGTTAGAAGCTGGACTGGGATTTTTACCCCGATGATATAATCAATTGGACTCGTAATTAGTTGTGAACGCTTTTGCTTTATTTTGAGGAGAAACTCTGACTCTAATTGAATCTGAGCCGTCGTCAGCAATGTTGTACAACCCTTCTTAATAAAAGAGTCGAGGTAGTACTGCTTCAACTGATGAAAGGGCATGTCCTCAGGAACCTGTTGATTAAACATAACAGACGTCGGTGTCATAATGAATGATTTAGCATCCATTCTGATGTGAGTTAATTTATTTACTGAAGCGGGACGTGAGGCGATTTTGTTTTGCTTAATTAAAAAGTGAGTAGTTGTTATAGCTTGGTCATCTAATACATTGGCGTTCTCAATGATATAGGTCATAAAACCACCTCTTTTATAAACGGTCTTATGACAAGCTATGAAAAAAACAAGAAATTATGAATGCTAGTTGTAAATTTCAAAAAAAACAGGAGCTAGTTTTGATACTAGCTCCTGACGATTAACGTAATAAATTGTTTAAGTCTTGGAAAAATTGTGGGTATGAAACTGAGATGGCTTCTGCATCTTCTAAGATGACTTCACCCTTCGTTATTAATGCTGCAACAGCTAGCATCATCCCAATGCGGTGATCACCATGACTGCTTACTTCTCCAGAGTTTAAGGTTGATTTTCCGCAAATCACCATACCATCCTCTGTTGCTTCAATCGATGCCCCAAGCTTTGAAAGCTCATTTACCACTGTGTCAATTCGATTTGTTTCTTTAACCTTTAACTCATGGGCGTCTTTAATCACTGTTTTTCCATTGGCCTGAGTTGCGAGTAATGCAAGAATTGGAATTTCATCAATTAACCTAGGAATCATGTCTCCTTCGATTGTTGTCCCAACCAATTCTGAAGTTTTAATAATGATATCACCTGTTGGTTCAAATTGTTCTGAATCATTTGGCACAATGGTAATGTCAGCACCCATAGCTTTCATCACATCAATAATCCCTGTTCGGGTCGGATTTAAACCAACATTTTTCAACAGAATTTTACTATTTGGAACAATTGCACCCGCCACCAAAAAGAAAGCTGCTGAGGAAATATCACCAGGGACATTAACATGACTAGCAGTCAAGGATTGGCCACCATTTATTGTTACAGTTAGACCTTCACTTTCCACTTTTCCACCAAATTGACGAATCATCCGTTCCGTATGATCTCGTGTCTTTGCTGGCTCATGAATCGTTGTTGTACCATCTGCTTGCAATCCAGCAAACAGGATCGATGATTTTACTTGAGCACTTGCGACTGGCAAAGTGTATTCCATCGCTGTTAATTCTCCACCTCTAATTGAAATCGGTGTGAATTCTCCTTGTTTTTTCCCATCAATTTTGGCACCCATTAATGAAAGAGGTTTAACCACCCTCGTCATAGGCCTTCTACCAATCGAATGATCGCCGACTAAGACATTGTGAAATGGTCTTCCTGCAAGAATCCCCATCAATAAGCGAATCGTTGTACCAGAATTTCCAACATCCAATATATCGGAAGACTCTGTAAGCCCTTCAAGTCCTTTTCCATAAATAGTTACGGTATTTACATCTTGCTCAATCACAACTCCTAATTTACGAAAACAAGAAATTGTACTTAAGCAATCATCACCAAGCAAAAAGTTTGTCACAGTTGTTGTACCATTTGCAATGGCTCCAAACATCACCGCACGGTGGGATATTGATTTATCACCAGGTATATTTATTTCACCTGATAAACTCGTTGCATTTGTATGTAGTTGTACTTGTCCCATCTTTATCACCCTTACCCAAGAAAAATTTACTCTTATGGACCGACAGAGGTTTCGAAGTTAGTATATTTTTTTATACATTGATCAGCTCTTAGGCGGTCTTCTTCTGTTTGAAAGCTAATCACGAGGATTCCATATACTTCTTCCCTTGTTTCACGAATCCGTATATTGGTTATGCTTATATTTTCCTTTGCTAAATAACCTGTTATTTCTGAAATAACCCCTGGATAGTCAGGGACATCCACAAATAGATCATAAAAAGCTGGAATTGCACCTTTTTCTTTGATAGGCATCTCATCCCGATATTGTTTTGCTGATAAAAAATACTGATAGATTGCCTCGCCATTTTCATTTTCAAGCATGCCCGTAACTCGATCCATCTCAGCAATCCATTCCCTAAAAATATTAAGCAGGACTGGCTTATTCTGGAGTAAAATATCTCTCCACATCTCAGGACTACTAGAAGCAATCCGCGTAATATCACGAAACCCACCTGCAGCCAGCCGTGTAACTAGATGCTGTTCATGGCTTGAACGTTCCGCTTGATGAACCAGTGAGGCAGCAATAACATGAGGGAAATGACTGATTACCCCTGTCATAAAATCATGTTCTTCAGGTGACACAATTAAAAACCTTGCTTTTGTGCCTTCAAACCATTTTATTAATATATCAATTTGCTCTTGATTTACACTAGAACTAGGAGTTAATAAATAAAAAGCATTCTCAAACAAGATTGATTTTGCTGCCGACACACCACTTTTATGAGAACCTGCCATTGGATGCCCACCAATGAACGTAATTCCCTTTTCAGTTAAACAAGTTGCAGTCTGAACGATCCTAGCTTTCGTGCTACCCGCATCTGTAATAATGACACCTTGTTTTAAATCCATATTTGAAAGCTGCTGAATCAACTTTTCAGCTTGATTTACTGGTGTTGCAATAATAATTAAATCAGCATCAATTGCCCCATCGATGATTTCTTCAACTGTTTCATCCACAACACCAAGCATGGTCGCTAATTTTCTTTGCTTTTCATTAATATCAAAACCGATCAAATGAGATTCCTTATGAGTACGTTTAATAGAAAGAGCCAGGGATCCACCGATCAACCCCAGCCCTATCACAAATACACGGCCTCGCAATAAGACCACCGCCTTTAAAAACCTATTTCTATTTAACTTGAGGTCGCTTTGCTTCAAGTAGCTGCTTCATTTCTGCAATAACACCTTCGTTTTGCTCTTTCGAACCAACCGTTACCCTTACTGCCGTTGGAAACCCTAAAGGGACTCCTGAACGAACAATATAGCCCCGCTTCATCAGGGATTGAAACACTTCATTTCCGTCAAGGTTAAAATCAATTAAGATAAAATTCCCCTGTGATGGAAAATAGTCTAAATTTTGTTCTTTACAGAATTGATAAAACTGTGCTAATCCCGCCTGATTCTTTTGTCTACATTCATCAACAAATTCTTGATCATTTATGGCAGTTGTTGCAGCAATTTGAGCAAGTGTATTTACATTAAAAGGTTCTCTAACCGGTTCTAATGCTCTTATTACGGCTGGATTCGCTACACCATAACCAACGCGAAGACTAGCCAATCCGTAGATTTTAGAGAACGTTCTAAGGATTACAAGGTTGCTATACTTTTCTACCAATTTAATTGAATCAACAAAATCATCTGCCGTCACATATTCAAAATAGGCTTCATCAATGACAACTAAAACATTCTCAGGGACCTGTTCAAGGAATTTCACTAGACGGTCTTCAGTGATGTAAACCCCAGTCGGATTGTTTGGTGTACATACCCATACGATTTTCGTTTGTGTATCAATCGCTTTTAACATCCCATATAAATCATGCTCACCATTGATTAATGGAATTTCACGGACTTCTGCTCCTTCAATAACTGCATTGTGCTTGTATTGTGAAAATGATGGGGTCGCCATAACAGTGTTGAATTCTGGTGTCAGTAGTGAACGTGAAATAATCTGAATAAGATTATCAGAACCATTTCCAAAAATCAGTTGGTCTTCTCCCACTTGTAAATGCTTTGCTACAGCAGTTCTAAGGTTGGTTGCATACCCATCAGGATAAATTTCTAAAGCTTGTATCGCTTGTTGAAGTGCCTCCACTACTCTATCAGAACAACCATAAGGGTTTTCATTAGATGCCAGCTTTACGATCTTATCCAATCCAAATTCTTTTTTTACTGAGTCGATAGATTTTCCAGGTTGATATGGAGCTAAGGTTAATATTTGTTCTTTCCATTGCATGATTTTTCACCCCGTATTACATCTTCAATTATGATTATTCTTAAATCATCCATAGCTAAAGTTTCAGTATTAATTTTGTTTAGATGTATTTAAATCAGGACGTAAGACTTCAGCACCTTTTAAGTAAACATGAGCAATCTCTTCCTGTACAGTATCTGTATTGACATGCATCATCACACGGATACACTTTTGTAAAGAACCTGGCACCGGTATTTCATTCATACACATAACAGGTACATACGTCCAGCCTTCAATCAGCCTGACAGCCTTGGCCGGAAATGTTGCTTTGATATCCTCTGTTACAGAAATAAAAATAGAAGCGACTTGATCAGCAGATAGATTGTTTTCTTGAATCATTTGCTTAACCAACATCTCTGTGGCCGAGACAATCTCAGGTTCTTTGTCTTCTTTAACAGTGATGGCTCCTCTCACCCCTCGGATCATTCAAATTTCCCCCTTCGATTCTAAAACTCTGACAAATAGGCTAACAGCATTTCGTCAGATATTTCATACAGACCTGGTTTCCCGATTTTATCTAATAAGACAAACCGAACCTTCTGAGCAACTGATTTCTTGTCCTGCTTCATCCTATCAAGTAATCTTTCCAGGTACTAAGCCGGTTGGAATGGTGACCTGATAGTCTAACTTTTTCAGATAGCCAACAAGTTCATCCGTATTAAATTCAAGTCCAGTTACTTGCTTGCTTATGTTTAACGCAAAAACCATACCAATGACAACCGCTTCACCATGGCTAATTTCTCCATAACCACATTCTGCTTCAATCGCATGACCTAATGTATGACCAAAGTTTAAGAAGGCCCTAACCCCATGTTCATTTTCATCCTGAGATACGATTTCACCCTTTATTTCAATTCCACGGAGCAAAGAATGTTCAAGAATTTCACCGCTAATTTCGTTTAAATCCGTTACATTCTTTCTTAGCCAATCATAAAAGTTTGGATCTTGGATCAGCGCATGCTTTATTACTTCAGCAAATCCTGATTTTTTTTCACGAATTGGTAAACTCGTAAGAAAATCCAAATCATAAAACACCGCTTCGGGCTGATGAAATGCACCAATCATATTTTTCCCAAGCGGATGATTGATTGCAACTTTACCACCCACTGCACTATCATGTGCAAGAATCGTTGTTGGTACTTGAATAAATGGAATCCCGCGCATGAAGCTTGCTGCAACAAAACCTGACAAATCACCAACCACCCCTCCACCGAAGGAGATAATTAATGATTTCCGATCTAATTTTTGTTCTAAAGCATAGGTTAAACATTCGTAGTATATATCAAATGATTTTGCACTTTCCCCACTTGGAATTAAAAAGGAGGTTGTTTCAAAACCAATTAGTTTTGATTCAAGAGACGATAAATATAAACTTCCAACGGTTTGGTCCGATATAATTAATACAGAAGAAAGATTCGAAAATCTTTCTTCTATAAATGATGGAAGACTTGATATGACACCTGAACCAATATAAACAGGATATTGTTTTGATTTGGTTTGGATCATTACTGACTCCATTAGAATTCCCTCGCATATTCTCGATACTCGCGAACCTGACTTGCTAGTTTATCAAACCGATCACTATAAAATTGTTCAACAAGGGCTCCTGCTAGCTCCCATGCAACTGCACTTTCGGCTACAACAGCGGCTGCAGGAACAGCACAACTGTCAGATCTTTCAATGCTTGCAGTAAAAGGTTCTTTTGTTTCAATATCTACACTTTGCAATGGCTTGTAGAGTGTTGGGATGGGCTTCATCACACCGCGAACAACGATAGGTTCGCCCGTGGTCATGCCACCTTCAAATCCACCTAATCGATTCGTTCTTCTTGTATACCCTTGTTGCTCACTCCAGATAATTTCATCATGGACTTCACTTCCAGGTTTCCTTGCAGCTTCGAATCCAATTCCAAACTCTACTCCTTTGAAAGCATTGATACTGACAATAGCTGAAGCAATTTTTGCATCAAGCTTACGATCATAATGAACATAGCTCCCAACACCTGATGGCATTCCTTCAACAACGACCTCAACGATTCCACCAATTGAATCACCATTTTGTTTAGCATCATCAATGGCTTGCATCATTGCTTTTTCAGCAACTGGGTCAATACAACGAACTGGAGAATTTTCTGTTTTCTCTGCTAGTTCTGCAACCGATTGGTACGTAACGTTAGAGGCTTTCACTCCCCCGATTTCGATTACATGAGAGGCTACTTGAATTCCAAGTAAAGATAGGAGTTTCTTGGCTACTGCACCAGCAGCCACGCGAACTGTAGTTTCTCTGGCTGAAGATCGTTCCAAAACATTCCTCATATCCCGATGACCATATTTTAGTGCACCGTTTAAATCTGCATGCCCTGGTCTTGGTCTTGAAATTTGTCTTTTAACTTCGTTTTCTTCCTCAGGGGATAACGGTGCTTGTCCCATGATTTTTGTCCAATGCTTCCAATCATTGTTTTCCACAACGAGTGTGATTGGAGATCCTAATGTAGAACCATGTCGTACACCGGACATTATTTCGACGGTATCTTTCTCAATTTGCATTCTTCGGCCTCTACCATGACCTTTTTGTCTTCTTTGCAAATCAGTATCGATGTCCTCTGCTACAAGTGGCATTCCCGCTGGAATCCCTTCAATAATGGTAGTTAATTGGGGACCATGTGATTCCCGGCTGTCAAATATCTCATTATACTTTCCTCCTTCAACTCATTAAAGGATTATGTCTCAATATAACATACGACATAAAAAATAAAAATAGCAAAAATTTAAAAATTGAAAAATTTAATTTTACAATAGTATTTATTGTAGCACGAACCATAATATCTGTAAAAATCGATTTATAAACCGATTATAAAACGGTTCTTGCTGTAAACGTATACAAAAAAAGCACTTGTAATGATTACAAGTGCCTACCCGATTATGGATTAATAAATCCAGTCATTCACTAGTTTACTGTACTCTACTAATTCTGTTTCTTTAAAGAACAAGCCGATTTCACGAACTGCACTCTCAGGTGAATCAGAGCCATGAATAATGTTTTTACCAACTGTTACACCAAAATCGCCACGGATAGTCCCTGGTGCAGCATCTTTTGGATTCGTTGATCCCATCATTTGTCTTGCAGTAGCAATTACATTTTCCCCTTGCCAAACCATTGCGAACACTGGTCCTGAAGTAATGAAGTCGACTAACTCTCCAAAGAAAGGACGCTCTTTATGTTCACCATAATGTTGTTCAGCAAGCTCAACTGGAATGCTCATTAGTTTCGCACCAGCTAATTGGAAGCCTTTTTTCTCAAAACGGGATACAATTTCACCAATTAAATTACGTTGTACGCCATCTGGTTTTACCATCAAAAAAGTTTTTTCCATTAAAAACACCCCTAGTTACTTATGTATAAGGATTGCTTAATTGCAATCCATGAAAATAGTAACATTGTTTAGGAATTTTCGCAATATTAGAATTTTCTCTTCCCGATATTTAAAGCAATTTCGCGTAACACTTTATTAGCTTTTATCTTCGGAAGCTCCTCTAATATGGCAAGTGCTTTATCCAAATAACGATCGCTTACAGAAAGCGAGCGTTCAATTGCACCCGAATCTTTGACCAATTCAATGATTTTATCCATTTCACTTCTCTCGGTGTGTTCATGGACCTTAATGATTTCTTGCTTAATATCCCAATTCTCCATTGCAAATAGAACAGGCAAAGTAATATTCCCCTGCAACAAGTCACCACCTGCAGGTTTTCCCAGCTCTTTCTCAGTAGATGTGAAATCTAGTACATCGTCTATGATTTGAAAGGACATCCCTACAAAATATCCAAATTGAAAAAGCTTCTTATGAATTTCTTCGTTTACATTTGTGGATGCAGCACCTAGTTGACAACTTGCAGCAATTAGTAATGCGGTCTTCCGCTTAATCCTGCGCAAATAATCTCTAAGATTCTGATCATAACGGTACTTATCTTTAATCTGTTCAATTTCGCCAAGACAAAGCTCCACCATTGTGTTTGAAAGAATCTTATGAGCATCAGGATTACTAATTTCAGTCATAAGCTCCAAGGCACGAGCAAAAATATAATCACCAGTGTACATAGCAATCCGATTGTCCCATTTTGCTTTAATCGTTTGCTTCCCACGTCTTAGTTCAGCATCATCAATCACATCATCATGGACTAAACTAGCTGTATGGATTAGTTCTAAGGTTACCGCAACATTTTTGATTACGTTAATGTCATAGTCACCAAATCTCCCAGCAAGTAAAACAAAAACAGGGCGAATTCTTTTCCCTCCTGCTTTTAATAAATGCAAGGATGCTTGGCGCAATAAAGGAGCTTGTGCATTAATGGTCTCCTCAAGCTCTTTTTCAATAACATTCAAATCCGAACTCAAAAATGAATACATTAATTTTAATTTCATCATTTTGTATTCACCAGCTTTGAATCTATCTATTTTTAAATTTATTCTAAACAAAGAAAGAGTAGTGGTTATTTTTCTCCGATATGTACAGCTGCTACACCACCGCTATATGGCTTAAAGCGGACGTTTTTAAAACCAGCATCTTCAAACATTTTTTTCAATTCAACCATACCTGGAAAATCTCTAGCTGATTCCTGTAACCAAGAATATTCTTTGTAGCTTTTTGCAAACAGTCTTCCAAATAAAGGCATAATGAACCGGAAATATAAAAAGTAAAGCTGTCTAAAACCGAGCATCGTTGGTTGTGAAGTTTCAAGACAAACAGCTAAACCTCCTGGCTTTAACACCCGCTTCATTTCTTTTAACACTTGCATATAATCTGGGACATTTCGTAACCCAAAACCAATTGTCACATAATCAAAATGATTATCCTCAAAAGGAAGCTCCATCGCATTCCCATGAATGAGGTTAACATTTTTCATTTGTAAAGTTTTCACTTTTTCTTCGCCTATTTTTAACATGTTTTTACTAAAATCTAAACCAACCACTTTACCGTTTGGACCAACAGCATCAGCCATAGCAATAGTCCAATCAGCTGTTCCACAGCATACATCCAGTGCTGTGCTCCCTTTTTGGACATTCATTCGTCCCATCGTATCCTTACGCCATCTTTTATGCTGCTGAAAGCTAATAACAGAATTCATTTTATCGTAGTTGCCATATATCTTCTCAAATACCTTATGGACACGCTCTTCTTTTGATTGTTGCATTTCTTACCCTTCTTCCACATAAGTTTTTACAATGTTTTGATGCTCATCCACGATCACTTGAATTCGATGGTCAAACAATTCTTGTATAAGAGGATGGTTTTCCGCACCTGAGTTCATTTGGTTAATCGTGCGCTGAATCGCTTGATCGAAAACACGTAAAATATTTTTCTCCTGGCTAAATAATGAGTTGTCATTGGTATCCTTAAGGTTTAATTTCTTAATCGCATCATAACCAATTGAGGTTCCAGTAGTGATGATTTGTTCTCTTTCACGAAGAAGCCTTTTGGCTAATAAAAATTTTAAGGTAAAATCATTCCAGATTGACACATTAAAATAGTTAGAGATTTTATCAAAGAGTGCTCCTTCGATTCTCTCTAAACAATTAAGGATTTGATCGATATTGTGGACTTGATTTCGATCATGGAGGAGAATTTTTTGCTCGTTTATTTCCTTTATCGCTTCAGACAGCTCTCGTATTAACGAGATATTTTTTACACTTGCAAGGTATTTATAATAAAGTCCACTATAATAGTCCCCAGCCAACACCGTTAACTGCTGACTTTTAAAATCTTCATCAATTGAATTTGCACGGACAAAGTCGTGGGTATCAAGGGCCAATTGAATTAACATGGTTGCAGTAATATATGTGGTTTTTTCAATATCCGATAAATTTAGCTGATCAAGGACTGTGATGAGCAATAAAATTTTATCCTCATCAATCATCGGCGTCTTAATATTTTTCAATAAATAAGGATGAAAAGCTCTTTGTTCAATAAGCTCCTTCATCTCAGCTAATTTTGTTTGAATATCATGCAAAATAATCACCCTTGTTTCCCCAAAGATATATAACTTAAACTCCCATTCTAGAGAGTACTTAACATCATTTTTCAAAAAAGAACTCATTGCAATAGCCGCAAATCATATCCATCTTATGAGTCCATACCCGAGTAAAAGCAGTCACAATTATATCATAAATGCTTAGGTATTGGGCATATATATTATTTAAAAAAACTTTCTCCCTTATGTAGAGCAAAAACACCTATTTATGTTTTATATGTTTTTTATGTTTTCTATTTTTTCGTTTCGCTTTCTATCTCTCCGTAGCAAGTCAGTATTTTCGCGTTGCCTCTAATTTTTATGGCAGAAGTATGTTCTGTAAATTGAGCAATCAATACTTCTCCACGATCTAGCTTTTCCGAGTGATGAAACCGTGTATCGGTTCCTCTTGTTAATCCAATTACATTCACACCATCATCATTTGCTTTAATGACGATATACTCTCCATTAAGCACATTTTTTCTTTCCAAAAAAGGTCACCCCCTGCAAATTCACATGTATATAACTGCTTGTGTGCTTCTAGAGCATCGTAAGGAATCCAATCCTATCTTGATTTTTCAAATATAGATAATTTATTTACATATTAGCATAACCATTTTAACACAAGCAAAGGCGACAAGTTTCGTGTTTAACTTAAATTTTTAGTAATTTATAAGAAAAGCGGAATCGCCTTGTATAGCGCACGAAAGGACTGGAGCCCTTCCAACTTACGAAAAAAGACCGCGGATGGAACCGCGGTCTTCTGCTTAAGCGTTCGCTCAAGGCAAGTTTATGTAATTATTTAACTGCATCTTTAAGCGCTTTACCTGGTTTGAAAGCAGGAACTTTGCTTGCAGCGATTTCGATTTCATCCCCAGTTTGTGGATTACGTCCTTTACGAGCAGCACGTTCACGAACTTCAAAGTTTCCGAAACCGATTAATTGTACTTTATCTCCATTTTTTAACGCTTCTAGAATCGTATCAAAAACAGCATCAACTGCTTTAGTAGCGTCCTTTTTAGAAAGTTCACTTGCTTCAGCAACTGCGCTAATTAGTTCTGTTTTGTTCATGCTTTTCACCTCCTCCCGAAAAGTGGTTCGTTTCAGTAAAAATAGGATACTACCTACATTTCTAAACAAAAAAACAGAATTTTATACGTTATGATGAATATTTATTTATTTTTCCCTCCATTGTAGAAAAAATGAAGATTAAAAGCGATAAATATTGCCGAAAACCCTTTACTGATAAGGTTTAACGTCCTCACAACGCTAATTCTGTTAAAAGATTATCACAATCATTTCCGCTTATCAAGAAGAATCCGCGATTTAATGGGAATCTTTTCATCTTTTGAAACATAATTGTAATAAGTTTTCCATCTTTTCCCCTGTTTTCACATATAAAAACACGTTTTCCTCAAAAATAAACAAAGCGAACGTGAATTTTTTAAAAAAACTGACTCTTAGAATTAGCACAATGTAACAATAAAGTGCGATAGATTCTGCACGTAATTATTACATAAGCTAAACTCCGAGAGCCAGCAAATTATTTATAAAATAATCGCGATTAACCCACCTGATCCTTCGTTAATGATTCGCTCGAGTGTTTCCTTTAATTTATATCGTGCATTTTCTGGCATAAGCGATAGCTTTGCCTGTATACCTTCACGCACAATTGAGCTTAGGCTTCGCCCAAAAATATCTGAGTTCCAAATCGATAATGGATCATCTTCAAAATCCTGCATTAAATAGCGAACTAATTCTTCGCTTTGTTTTTCGGTACCAATTATTGGAGCAAATTCTGATTCGACATCCACTTTAATCATATGAATGGAAGGAGCAACTGCTTTTAAGCGTACTCCGAACCGAGATCCCTGACGGATGATTTCTGGCTCATCAAGACTCATATCAGCAAGCGAAGGGGCTGCAATACCGTACCCCGTTTGCTTCACCATTTTTAACGCCTCTGATACCTGATCATACTCTGTTTTCGCATGGGCAAAGTCCTGCATTAACGCAAGCAGATGATCCTTACCACGAATCTCGACTCCAACAATTTCTTTAAGTACTTCATCGTATAATTCATCAGGGGCATATAAATCTATTTCTGCAACACCCTGACCCATTTCGATTCCTGCTAAACCTGCTTTATCAATAAATTCGAAATCACTGAATTGATGAACGACCCTGTCTACATCTCTTAATCTTTTGATATCTTTTACCGTGTCTTTCACAGCGTCCTGGTAGCTCTCACGCAACCAATGATTTTCCTTGAGTACCATTACCCAACTTGGTAAATTAACATTCACCTCTAAAACAGGGAATTCATATAATGCCTCACGAAGTACGTTCATAACATCCGTGTCCCGCATACTCTCAACGCTCATCGCTAATACAGGGATATCATATTTCTCGGACAATTCAAGTCGTAAAGCCTCTGTATTGGGATGATACGGTTGGGCACTGTTGACAATCATAATAAATGGCTTTCCTACTTCCTTTAACTCCTCAATAACTCGTTCTTCAGCTTCAATATAGTTTGAGCGTGGTATTTCACCAATGGTTCCATCTGTTGTTATGACCACCCCGATGGTGGAATGCTCTTGAATTACTTTTCTTGTACCAATTTCAGCGGCCTCATGGAATGGGATCGGTTCTTCATACCAAGGTGTTGTAATCATTCTAGGACCATTTTCATCCTCGTAGCCTTTTGCACCAGGCACAGTATAACCAACACAGTCAACCAACCGGATGTTCACATCTAAACCTTCGCCAACATGAACGGAGGAGGCTTGATTCGGAACAAATTTCGGTTCTGTTGTCATGATCGTTTTCCAGGCAGCACTTTGGGGCAGTTCGTCTTGTGTACGAGCACGCTCTGCTTCGCTTCTAATGTTTGGTAACACTACTAATTCCATAAACTTTTTAATAAAAGTAGATTTACCAGTGCGAACGGCTCCAACAACCCCTAGATAAATGTCACCGCCAGTCCGTTCTGCGATATCTTTAAAAATATCTATCTTTTCCAAGTGATCCCCTCCTGAATCTTGAGTTAGTGGGATAAAATTATCCTGAACATTTCCTGTAGGTATTATAAGACACTATATATTTATGATGTTGTCCCACCATCTTATGACTCTTTTTCTTTATTTTTTTACCTCCTTGCTTAAAAACTTATCCAAGTGGATTGATTTTATTGTTGGGCGTAGCAAACGAATGTACTTCAGGATTTTTCCTATAGGCTAAGTAAAATAATCTTGTTACCGTCATTACCTTTGGCATAGCTTCATTTACGGTGCCTATAAATTTGGATATGTTAAATTTGTCTGTCGATTTCCGCTACAGGTGCTCCCTTTCCGCGGGGAGTCCGGGAGCCTCCTCGGCGCTTTAGCGCCTGTGGGGTCTCCCGCGACACCTTCTCCCGCAGGAGTCTCGCACCTTCCGCTCCAATCAACAGATCGCTACAAAATCAAGAACGTTCTTTAACATAGCCATAAAATAAAAAACCCTTCTCCTACAATATATTTTGTAGAAAAAGGGTTATGACTAATATTCTTTTAACGCTCTAAAATGACTGGTTCGTTTGTGGCTTCATCTATTGTATATGGTAGCGAATAGGCAGGAACGAAAAAAGAATCCTTTACCAGAAGATCGCGAATATCATCACCTGGTTTATATGAATGCTGACTATTTTTTAATTTTTCATATAAATCACTTCGATAATCAACATATATTTCTGAGTGTCCATCGATTAAGAGGGGCAAATTTTTATGTGAAAAAGGACTTTCCACTACAGGTGCTTCCTCGAAACCTAATTTTTTATAATCCAAAGTATATAAATTTTCTGCAACCTTTTCTTTGTATGGTGGATAGCCTTGTGATTGAATTCGAATTTTAATTTCACGAATGGTTTCGGCCATTCTTATATCTAATAGTTTCACAGTTGGATTCGTTTCAACATCAACTAAAACATATTGAAATATTCCACCACTTTCATAGGCATTTCCTGGTGGCTCCGCTATATAAGCAGGGGCAATTTTTTTAAAATCAATTGGATACTTATGGTAGATTGGTGTATCTGCTTCTTTTGTTTTAATGGGGAGTATCCCATTATTGGCTTCCTGAAATTGTTTAACAGCTGCCTGAACAGACTGTATTTGATCCTCATATGGAATTTTATTTTGAGCTAGCTCTTCTTCTGGGTAAAGACAACCCGTTAATAATGAACTAACAACCAGAATAAGGATAAAAGGTATGATTTTTTTCATTTTCTCAACCCTTGCACTATGTATTTTATTTAGTTGGTCCACTTAACACGACAAATAAAATGATGATTCCTGATAAAAACATAAGTCCGTATGCAATAAAAGCAGTGATAAAACGAAAAATCCCCTTTAGCTTAAAACGACTGAAATAAATGAAAGCAAGCGACAAAAACATAAAGCCCATGCCCGCTAACGAAATCCACATTTTCATCAATGACTGTGACATTTTCAACACTCCACTCCTTTGTTCGAAATGTATTATATCACACGATTTTATGAAAAATGTAATATTTCGACTTTTTTCGAACTGGGAGAATATTTTCCTATATTAATAATGTTAATGCTTTAAACTTTTTTGGCACAGCTTTGGTTTTATCCAAAAAAAAACTGAAGTAAAGATGGGGCAATCCCTTTACTTCAGTGTACGTGACTAAAACACCCAGACATCGGTTCAATCTACTAGTTGCTACGTTTGCATTGTATGCAAAACAATGCAAATGCGTATCGTCGAATGCTAATTTTATTTTTTTATTTATCGTATTCGTTATTTTTCATCCAAAATATTAACTAAATCTTCCATTTCAACAGTCTTTGTTCGTCCCATTAATGATTCCGTTCCAGCCTTCGGATCAACATTATTAAAGAGCACATCGAAAAGTACCTTTGTGATTGGCATACTGACTTCATATCTTTCTGAAAGTTGGTATGCTGCTTTTGTTGTTCGAACACCTTCAACTACCATGCCCATATTGTCTAAGACCTCATCAAGACTTTGACCTTTGCCAAGCATGTTTCCAGCACGCCAATTTCGCGAATGGACACTCGTACACGTAACAATTAAATCCCCAATCCCTGTCAGGCCAGAAAAAGTTAATGGATTAGCGCCCATTTTCGTTCCTAGTCTAGCAATTTCTGCTAAACCTCTTGTCATTAACGCGGCTTTCGCATTGTCACCAAAGCCTAGTCCATCAGAAATACCAGCTGCTAAAGCAATGATATTCTTCAGTGCACCACCGATTTCTACACCAATAATATCGGGGTTTGTATATACACGGAAATTATTATTAATAAACAAATCCTGTGTTGCTTCAGCTGCCGCCATATTTTTCGAGGATACCGCTACTGTTGTTGGATGTCGCAAACTAACCTCTTCGGCATGGCTTGGACCTGAAAGGACAACGACTGCCGTTAACAGTTCCTTCGGCATCTCCTGCTCGATAATTTCAGAAATACGAAGTAATGTATTCGGCTCAATCCCTTTACTAACATGTACAATCGTTAAAGGCTCTGTTCTACATTCAACTATTTTACTAATGACTTCCCGAATGGCCTTTGTTGGAACAGCTAGAATGATCGTGTCAATTCCTTCAAGAGCTTCACTAAGTGAATAAAAACCTTTGATAGTCGGTGATAGCTGTATGTCTGGAAGGTATTTTTTATTCATGTGAGTTTCATTAATTTCGTTTATTTGTGCTTCATTGTGTCCCCATAGCCTTACTTCATGACCATTATCTGCTAGGACCATCGCCAAAGCCGTACCCCAGCTCCCAGCACCAATAACGGCAACTTTTTCACTCTTGCGGCTCATTTTTATCCCCCAATTATTTACGTTCCCGTGGGAAAATTTTGATTGGTGTTCCTTCAAATCCGAAGGCATCACGAATCCGGTTTTCTAGGAAACGCTCATATGAAAAATGAAGCAATTCTGGTTCATTGACAAATACAATGAACGTTGGCGGCTTAACCGAAACTTGCGTCATATAGTAAATCTTAAGACGTCTTCCCTTATCGGTTGGCGTTGGGTTCATTGCTACTGCATCCATAATCACATCATTGATCACAGTGGTCGGAACACGCTTGCTATGATTTTCACTTGCCATATTAATCATTGGAATTAATGTATGGATCCGCTTTTTTGTTTTAGCAGAAAGAAAAACGATTGGTGCGTAATCTAAAAATAAGAAATGCTCGCGAATTTTTTGTTCAAATTCCTTCATCGTTCTTTCATCTTTCTCAACAGCATCCCACTTATTGACGACGATAACGACTGCACGCCCCGCCTCATGAGCATATCCGGCAATTTTCTTGTCCTGTTCAATAATTCCTTCTTCAGCATTGATAACGACAAGAACAACATCTGAACGCTCAATCGCACGTAATGCCCTTAATACACTATATTTCTCCGTTGTTTCATAAACTTTCCCTTTTTTTCTCATCCCTGCGGTATCGATGATAATGTACCGTTGGCCATTTACGGTTACATCTGAGTCAATTGCATCACGAGTGGTTCCCGCGATATCACTTACAATCACTCGTTCTTCACCGAGCATCGCATTTACAAGCGAGGATTTCCCCACATTCGGACGACCAATCAAGCTGAACTTGATAACGTCATCTCCATATTCTTTATCCTTCGTTTTTGGAAAATACTTTGCAGCCTCATCAAGTAAATCTCCAAGTCCAAGACCATGTGACCCTGAAATCGGAATTGGTTCACCAAAACCTAGTGAATAAAAATCATAGATTTGATCTCTCATCTCTGGGTTGTCCACTTTATTCACGGCTAAAACAACTGGCTTCTTTGTTTTATAAAGGATTTTAGCTACTTCTTCATCCGCAGCTGTTACTCCTTCTCTACCGTTTGTAATAAAAATGATTACGTCCGCTTCATCAATCGCAATCTCTGCTTGCTGCCGAATTTGTTCGAGGAATGGTTCATCACCAATATCGATCCCTCCAGGTGTCAATAAGATTAAAATCATGGGTTAACCATTCTGCAGAGCTATAAATACGGTCTCGTGTAACACCGGGAATATCTTCTACAATTGAAATACGCTCGCCAACAACACGGTTGAAAATTGTTGACTTACCTACATTCGGGCGCCCAACAATGGCAACTACTGGTTTTACCAAAAAAACCACCCTTTCTTTTCAATACCTAATTTCATTATGACAAAAAATATTATTAATTCCAAATAAGAAAAGCGAAAGCGGCTTGCCCAGGGGCGATAAGCACAAGACGAGCCCTGCAGGAAATCCTGGTTTCCGGAAGGGATTGGCTTGTGACCTCGAGCCTCTAGGCGCCGCAGTTAGACAATAAGAAAGCGGCTCGCTGTGCTTGCACTCATAAGAAAAGAACCCTTCTTTAGAAATAGAAGGGTCTAACTCCAATAGTTTATCAAAGGAAAAACTTACAAGCAATGAAAACCTTAGGAGGATAGCTAATGTTTCACAATAATGAGCAAATCTTCACTTAGAGCATGGGCAATTCCATCCAGAATTGCTTCTAAACTTGCTCCAATATGCTCCATCTCTTCTTTCGTATCACAATGAAACACATTCGACCCATTTGGTACCTTTTTTATATTTGTTGTCACGATTGCTAAAATAAATTTATCAATTGTCATTTACCACGGCCTCCTAAATTTTCGGCCTTTTTCCGCTCAGTCGGCATACGAATAGCATTTTCTAATGTAGGAACCGCACCTATAATTTTTAAAGCCTTATCAATATCCTTTTCTTGTGGAAGTACAAATATCCCTATTTTTCCATCATCTAAATCCCTCTTGGCTAACGGAACAAGCGCTGGAGTTCCAGAATCACGGTATACACCTAAGGCAGTGGAAACATCGTGAAGGATAGCTTGCCTTTGTCCAAGATTGGCAATCGTCGTTCTCGCATTGAAATTTTTCGGTTTTAGGATAAAGCCCATGCCGTATTTCAGCACTTCCTCTTGGCGCTTTGACAATCCGATGTTCATGATATAAATATTATCGACATATAATCCCGCACCATCAAATCTTGGCTTAACATATTCAATATCGACAATATCTTTTATTTTGCCACCAGACATTAACGATCGAGACAATACCATAGCCAATAGACCCGCAAGAATCCCTACCCAAATATTCACAAACAAATAGCCCATTGTTGATACTAACGAAGTAAAAATCACCAAATAATTTCTACTTTCAAATGCAATGGCTATGCCTTCAATATATGTCGCCCCCCGCGGAACCATTTCATACCTGTCTAGCTCTGTCAGCGTATTGCGCTCCATATTCCTTACTTCACGAAATTGAGATGCGGCAATCGTCAAAAAGGTAATAGCCGTAAATTCTTCTTCTAAAATTGCCGGAACTGCAACGGTTCCTAACCCACCTGCGATAAACCCTAACGCAATATGAATGATTTTCCCATGTAAATAGGTTGGATACTGCCGATAATCAGTTCGAAGCATATAAATTCTACTTAATGTACCAATCAGTACTCCGAAGGCAATCGGCAATGTGTATTCGTTCATGTTGATTTCTGTTTCCCCCTAACATGTTGGTTCATATATTGATCCAGGCTGACAATAATCGATTCACAAATACTCCATATTACTAACACCAAAACCGCAGAGGATAAGGTATCAAGAAATTGACCTGTCCCAACTGAATAGGCAAAGCCAATTTTTTTTACAATCATCGCAAACAGAAATTCACCTTGGATAATAGCAATAATTAAAAAGAGGATCCGATCTTTTTTATCTGAAAAAAGCATCACACTTAAATATCCTAGTACGCATGCAATCATCCAAACTCGGTTAAAAAGAATCCAAACAGGATCGTATAGTTCAAAAAGTAAAAAGCTAGCATAAGCGAGCATTAACACATAAGTACATAATAGATTGTGTATCCCGACTTTTTTCTTAACGAGAATAATGTGTCCTAGGCTATACAAATAAAGAAAAATAACTGCCAGATTAATTTGAAACCCTACTAGTGCTATTTCGTAAGGAGTCAACGAAATCAAAATAAGAATACAAGTTGCAGTAGCAATCCTGTATTTAGAATTTTTTCTCAAAAAAAACGTAGATAACACCCAAAGAAACCATGCAACCCAAAAAAAGAACATTCCTTCTATATCACACTACCTCCTAACATTTCCATTATTGGTCAAGTTTATGTACTTCATTCAAAAGCGAATGAAACTTTCATAAATGAATCATGTTAAGAGATAGGAGGTGGTTTAATTGGGTAAAGATCGCCAAGAGAAAAAACTTAAAGCAAGCCGCAAAACGGAGTCAGATCGCGATCAAGCATTACATTATCCTGGATCTACGAAGATGTCGAGCCCTGAAGAAGCAAGAAAATTAAATGATTCAAAGTATAGTTAATAGGAGAAGTGAAAGCTCGTCTAATTTGATTTGACGAGCTTTTTTACGTTTAAGGAGCATTTAAGGCGGTTGAGGGCTTGATGGAACAGTGTCGGCTTACTGTTTCCTATCGCTTTCTTTTTGGTCGTTTACAGGCACGGTAGACGGCTTATCGTTACCTTGCAATCTCGTTTTGGTCGGGGACGGGGACGATAGACGGTCCATCGTTACCTTCCGCTCTCTTTTTTGATGGTCGTGGGCACGATAGACGGTCTATCGTTACCTTGGGCTCTCTTTTGGTCGGGCGTGGGCACGATAGACGAACTATCGTTACCTTCCGCTCGCTTTTTGGTCGGGCGTGGGCACGATAGACGACCTATGCTATCGTTACCTTGCGTTGCCTTTTTTTTGATGTAACGGCACGCTCGGCAGCTGCCCCAAGTCCGTTGCCTCTTTTGACGACGGCGCACGCACACACACAGCAAAATGGCGTGTGGAACCCCCACACGCCATTCATAATTAGCTTCTTCTGCTATATTGCTTTGTATCAATTCCACGTTCTGTTAACCAATGATGTGTCTCTCCGCGCAGGATTAGCGGTGCTTGCTGTAATTCCTCAATCGTTTTCGCACCAAGAGCTGTCATTAAGATTGAGAGGTCATGATGAAACTCGTTTACTTGCTCAATCAGTGGTTCGATGCCTTCTTTTAGCAATATTTTTAAGAATAGTCCAGCCAGCCCCACTGCACTCGCACCTAAGGCAATCGCCTTAGCAATATCTATGCTTGATTGTATACCACCTGAGCCAATAATCGTCATCGGAACGGAACAGTTCTTCGCTTCCACAATGGATACTGCTGTGGGAATACCCCAATCATTAAAAAAGAAAGCGGGTGTTGCTGTCTGCGTTCGTTTTCGATTTCAGCAAAATTTGTGCCACCAAATCCGCCCACGTCTACAGCCTTAACACCAATAGAAGCTAAAGCTTCTACTGTTTCCTGCGCCATCCCGAAACCAACCTCTTTTACAATCACCGGGACACCAACTTGAGTGACAATCGCCTCGATCCTTGAAAGAGCTCCTGAAAAATCACGGTCTCCCTCAGGCATGGTTAATTCTTGAACTGCGTTAACATGGATCTGGAGCGCGTTTGCTTCAATAAGCTCTACTGCTTGTAAAGCCTGATCGACCGTTGCTTCCCAGCCAAGATTTCCGATGATGATTCCGGTTGGGTTAATCTGCCGAACGATACGATAACTATCTTGTTCATTTTTATCTTTTAATGCCGCCATTTGCGAGCCTACTGCCATCGCCAATCCCGTCTCTTTAGCCACAACCGCCAAATTATGATTGATATCGAAGGTTCGTACACCTCCGCCACCCGTCATTGCATTTATAAAAATTGGTGAACTTAGCAAAAGTTCACCAATTTTAGTACTTAATTTAATTTGATCAAGACTTGTGTCAGGGAGACTTTGATGAACAAAGGTAATATCCTCAAAGCTGCTTTGCTTTGCTTTAGCTGTTTTCAATGCAAAACGGATATGATCCCACTTACGTTCAGATCTAGTCACATTATATCACCATTAGTTTTTAAGATTCTTTAATTTATCCCCGATCATTTCGCCAAGCTGGAAGCCTTTAGACTCTTCTGGTAATTCGTAATCAATGACTTCATCAGCTTCTTTTTCAAGTAAATCTTTTATGCTTAAAGAAAGTCGTTGGTCTTGTTCGTTAACCTCTAACACTTTAACACTCACTTCTTGGCCCTCTTTTAACACTTCATGAGGGGTACCGATATGCTTATGAGCAATTTGTGAAATATGAACGAGCCCCTCTACTCCAGGGAAAACTTCGACAAATGCACCATAAGAAACTAATCGTCTGACTACGCCTGTTAGCGTACTTCCTTTTGGTGCACGCTCTGAAATGTTAGCCCAAGGTCCAGGAAGTGTATCCTTAATGGATAAAGAGATACGATCATGGTCACGATCAACACTTAAAATTTTAACTTGTACTTTTTGGCCTTCTTCAACAACATCAGATGGCTTATCAACATGCTGATGGGAAAGTTGTGAAATATGGACTAAACCATCTACTCCACCGATATCAACAAATGCACCAAAATCTGTGATTCGTTGAACTGTACCTTCTAAAACTTGACCAGCTTCAAGAGAATCAACTAAGTTTTGTTTTTGCTTAACTTTTTGTTCCTCTACCACTGCACGATGTGAAAGGATTAAGCGATTTTTTTCTTTATCTAATTCAACAATCTTAAATGTAAGAGTTCTGCCTTTGTAATCAGAGAAATCTTCAACGAAGAAGGACTCTACAAGTGATGCAGGGACAAAGCCACGGACGCCTAAATCAACGACTAATCCGCCTTTTACCACATCTTTTATTTCAGCTTCAAAAACTTCACCGCTGTTAAACTTCGCTTCTAAATCATCCCAAGCTTTTTCAGCGTCTACTTTGCGTTTTGATAAAATTAAAGCATCTTCTTCAACTTTAATAACTTCTAAATCTAATTCATCGCCTTCAGCTACAGCATCAGATGCTTTTTCTACATGGAGGCTTGAAAGTTCACTAATTGGAATAATTCCATCCAATTTACTATTCGCGATATTAACAAGAACCTGTTTTTCTTCCACTTTTGTTACTTGGCCTGTTACCTTGTCACCAACTTCAAAATTTGAAACTTCGACTTGATTCATATCTTCTACCATATGTACTCCTCCTTAATCCAATGACTGCTTGAAAGTAGTATAGGATGTGATGAAATCATCACTTAAAATATACAGGCTAAAATTGTCTGAAAAAAGCCCTTTAGTCTAACTTCTTATAAATAGGTTTATTTGTCAAGCAAAGAAGTCTATTTATGCTCATTAATCAGCTTTTGAATCTCATTCATGATGATTTCAGTTGTTTCTTCAGCTGAAACTTTGTTTTTTCGTGCTTCAGATAAATCAATCGGTTTCCCATACACCACTTTAAGCCGTTTAAATGGCTTGTATGGACCAATAATCGCACATGGGACAACAGCTGCAGTTGTTCTTAACGCAAAGAATCCTGCACCTGCGAGTCCTTTCCCAAGCTCTCCTGATTTACTTCGGGTTCCTTCGGGAAATAGCCCCATCACATGACCCTCTTTTAGAACGGCAAGCCCTTTCCTTAATGCCTCACGATCACTTAGGCCTCGCTTGACTGGAAATGCATTTACATTTTTGATGATGCTGCCAAGAATCGGAACAGTAAACAACTCTTCTTTAGCCATAAAATGGACAGGCCTAGGTGCTGTAATCCCTACAACAGGTGGATCAAATGCATCAATATGATTGGTACAAAGCAATACTCCACCTTCACTTGGGAAATGTTCTCTCCCGATCACGTCAAACCGATAAATCGGTCCAAGCACCAAATTACAGACAGATCTAGCAAATGCATAAAGGGTCAACTTCATCAGATCCTTTCATAAGCCAGCGCTAATATCTTTTCAACTACCTCTTCAATGCTAAGGGAGGTCGTATCAAGCTCTTCTGCATCTTCTGCCTTTTTTAAAGGAGCAGCCTCACGTTCAGAATCCAATTTGTCACGAAGCATAATTTCCTGTTTAAGCCTTTCCAAGTCAGAAGGGAAGCCCTTTGAAAGGTTTTCACTATGCCTGCGAAGCGCTCTTTCCTCGACACTGGCTAGTAAAAATATTTTTACTTCTGCTGTTGGTAATACATGGGTTCCAATATCTCTCCCATCCATTACAACTCCGCCACCTACTGCAAATTGCTGTTGTCTTGCAACCATTTCCTTACGAACGAGCGGGTGCTTCGCCACAATTGAAACAGAATTCGTTACAGAAGCTGTTCTGATTTCATTGGTGACATCTTGATCATCTAAGTAAACAAGTTGTCCTTTTTCTCCTGGCAAAAGATTTATCGTTGTCTTTTCCAATATGGCCACAATTGCGGATTCATTCTGCAAATCAGCTCCTTCGTTTAATGCTTTAAAGGTTATGGCACGATACATGGCACCAGTATCAATATAAATATACGATAGTTTTTCTGCTACTATTTTTGCAACTGTACTTTTCCCTGCAGCAGCAGGACCATCAATTGCAATGGAAATCTTCTTTGTCATAATTCCTCCATCGGATGTACCTATTTAAATAACACCAATATATTTTACCACAATTCAGTTTAAAACTAAGATACAAATGATTTATTTCTCTTAAAAAAGAAAGCAGGATTTACCCTGCTTTCTTACTAATCAGCGTCCATTAAAGGTCTCAAGAATTTCGGAAAAATTACCTTCCGTTACACCTTCGTAACGAGTTATCTGCTGAAGTTCCGGCAACACTTGAAATTTATGGAATAACAATTGGCTTATTAATAAAAAGATAAATTGAATGATAACAATTTTAATTAGTATTCTTTCAACGGCTTTCATCTCAAACTCTCCCATGTCTCTTATTAGTTCTCCTTACTATTGTTAGATGTTTTTTCGCTTTTATTCCTAAAACAGAAAAAAAAGGAAAAGCGATAAGCTTTCCCTACACAACATCTTCATAAATCGGCTCAGCATTTTGGAGTTTTTCTACTTTTTCCTCCATACCGGAATCGGCATTAATATAAATTCTATAGGTATCCTCACCAAGTGTTCCAAGGAACTCATAGCACAATACTTCTTTATTCACATCATTTAAAATAACAGCAAGTCGATTTTCCATGATTTTTAAATTGCTATTTATTTTGGTTCTAGCTTCATCAGCAGTAATTTTCGGGTTTGGAATTACTCTAGTTTGGTGTGATTTTAAATAATCATTTGCAGAAAAACCGAGTAACTGTCCATTATCCAAGGCTACTTTTACTCGTATTGCATCAGGATAAACCCGAATATTATTCTCACTACCAACAAAAGTAAACACACCGAGATTATCATACTGGGCACTTTCAAATAAATCTAAATTCTCAAATCCATTTTGCTTTAAAAAATTAATGGCTTTATTTGATGCATCATTTAGACTTATTTTCTGAGCTTTGATGTCTCTATTTAAAATAAACCAGATTGGGTAGCCGCCTTTTTTCGTCACATCCATATTTGCCTCTTGCTGATTCTGTTTATCTAAGAGAGACACACTATAAAAGCCATAATCGGAACCCTTTCCACTAGTTTCCACCTGAACCTTGACATCATTTCCTAGCCCTGCATATTTTTTTGCCGTTGAAATAGCCTCTTGTTTAGAAACAATTTTCCCCTTAAGATTTTTATAATTTTCATCCTTTTTTTCCATATTGATGTAAGCTGGTCCAAAATCGGTTTCAGAATAACCCGAAACGGTCTTTTCAACTGTTTTAAACCCATCTATGATGGTGTTATCTGCCCCCTCTTTACCGGTTGCTAACGCCATCTCAACATCCATCCACCGCAAATTATTTTTCAATACAAGGTGTTGCACCTGCCGAAGTTCATTTTGAATATCAGCAGATTGTGCATACAAGCCTTGTAATGCGGCATATTCTTTTTCATTTAATGGTTCCTTATCTAAATCTCTAATGGCCGTCTGATAACTAAAATCACCTATTTTGGCCAAGAATTCTTCTGTTTTATTAAAAGGTAAAAGGGTTAACGGCAGTTGTCCCACATTATTATGTGCCTGTGACGTTAAGCGCCAAACCTCTGCAAGCGCAGGGGATAGAGAATTCCTTGAATTCATGGCTAAAGTAGTCCCAATTTTATCGTGCAATAAATCTACGTTATAAGCGAGTTCATGGAAAGCGCGTTGGTAACTATTTTCTGCATTTAACAGAATCGCATTTTTTTCTCGATGCTCCTGATATCCCCAATAAGCGGTCCCGGCAATACCAAGAGTTAGTACAGTGATAAATATTCCTCTAAGCAAGACTATCACCTCTTTATTTACAGAATATGTGTTTCCCTATTTTCTTAATTTGTGGTCTTGACCAAATCCATCCGTTTGTTGCTGTATCTGGGTTAAAATAATAAATTGCTTCACCAGTTGGATCATAACCGTTAATCGCATCGAGGACTGCTTTTTTCGCGTTCTCATTTGGCGTTAACCATATCTGACCATCTGCTACAGCTGTAAACGCACCCGGTTCAAAAATAACCCCAGAAACGGTATTCGGAAAGCTTGCAGAATTGATTCGATTTAATATGACTGCGGCTACAGCTACTTGCCCAATATAAGGCTCGCCTCTAGATTCACCATAAACAGCGTTTGACAATAGTTTGATATCATTTTGTGAGAAGCCATTTGGTGTATTGGCAGCTGTTGCTTTTGCTGGTTGCTTATTTTGCTGAGCTTTGGGCTTAGACTGTACCTTTGGCTTGGATGCTGCTGGTGCTTTTGCAATCTGCTTAGCAGGTGTTTGTGCCTTCTGCTTAACAGGTTGCTTTGCTTTTATTTGATTTTTTGCAGGTGTTTGTGCTTGCTGTTTTACAGGTTGCTTTGCTTTCGGCTGAGTCTTTGTTGGTGATTGTTTTGCCTTTGGATTTGCAGCTACTTTAGGTTTTGTAGGTGTCTTTGGCTTAGCAGGTGTAGTCTGTTTGTTTAAATCCACCCCACCGTAATGGGTAAATTTATGGCCCTTATCAATTTGTTTATTAACAAAGCGTTTATCATATTTTGAGGCTCTTACCAGTTTCGCTTTCGTCTTTGCTCCTGCTAAACCATCAATTGGCAAGCCAAATTCGTATTGAAAATTTCTTAACGCCCAATAGGTCTTCCAATCAAAAACACCATCAATTTTCCCATTATAAAAGCCAATGTATTGCAATCTCGACTGTAATTCAACCACATCTTCCCAGGTAGCTCCCTGCTGAATTACCTGATTGGTAAAAGCAACCGCTTTTCTTTCTAAATGACTAAATAGTACAAACTGAATCAATAACAAAACAAATACTGTGCATTTTATCGGAAACCACTTAATCCTCATTGAAGTTTACCCCCAAATGAATATCATTTTCTTACATCTATTTTTCGTAGAGGCTGGGTTTTTATGCAAAAAAATCTATTTCCTTCGTTCAAAGCGGATTTTTCCCACAAAAAAAAGATTGATCCAGTGGACCAATCCTTGTTACATATTATTTTGTTGTCATTCCTGCCTTCTTTAAATGAAATTCATTTTGAAAGTGAATGGTGCTTAATGCACGTGCTTTTTTAACTTTCCTTAAACCTAGCCACCATAAAAAAATCATAAAGGGAAGAATCATGATAATCCATTGCTGGAAATTTAATAAAATATAATCATATATCCCATGCAACAGGAATGGGATAATCAGGGATAGAGCTAACCATTTCCGCTTTCCAAGCGTAGTGAACTTACCCTTACCAATATAAAAGCCCATGATTACACCGAATAAAGCATGACTTGGTACAGGCAAGATTGCACGCCCTAATGCATGTTCCATACCATTTTCTAATAAGAACACAAGGTTCTCAGCCGTAGCAAATCCTAATGAAACAGATGCACCGTAAACAATCCCATCGTAGGGCTCATCAAAGGCTACATGCTGATAAACAGTATAAATTAAGATAAACCATTTAAAAAATTCCTCTAAAAATCCTGTTAATGCAAATGCGTTTATGACTCCCATTTGCCCGATATCTTCTACTTTGAAAATATATTGGATGAAAGCGATCGGAAAAACCATGATGGCACCGAATAAAAAGGTCTTTAAGACAATCGGAATGGGTTCTGATCCATATTGATCCTTAAGATAGAAATAACTTAGTAATGCAATACCAGGAGCGACCCCAGCAGATAATATACCTAGCATGAGAATCCTCATTTCAATCAATTTCCTCCATCGTAACACGGATGAACAAGAATGAGAATGACTTCTTTGTTTATTTTATCCATCCAAATTTCTCTAGGATTGATATGAATCTTGCGGTTTTACATATTTTGCTTTCTTAAAATAGAATTTGCTATAAGTTGACCATGGAAACGACCATTTTCAATAAAAATTTCATTCGCATTATTACCTGCTGCAATGACACCTGCAATATAGATCCCTTCGATATTGGTTTCCATCGTTTCTAAGTTATGAAAAGGGCGTCCTGTTTCTCGATCAATTTGAATTCCAATTTGCTCTAGAAAGCTGTGATCAGGATGGTAGCCTGTCATGGCAAATACAAAATCATTTTTTACTTTTTTTACTTCGGAATCAGTCTGATAAACAACGGTATCCGCTGTAATTTCCTTGATGTGAGAATTGAACTCCATCGTAATTTTCCCACTTCGGATAAGTGATTCAAATTCCGGCAAAATCCATGGTTTAATACTTGGTGAAAACTCGTTTCCACGGTAAACTACTGTCACCTTAGCACCAGCTTTGACCAGTTCGATCGCTGCATCTACACTTGAATTCTTTCCTCCAACCACTAATACATTTTTATCAAAATAAGGATGAGCCTCTTTAAAATAATGAAATACTTTTGGAAGCTCTTCTCCTTTAACATTCATATAGTTTGGATGATCATAATACCCTGTAGCGATGATTACATTTGAAGCAGAGTATTCCTCAAGATCTGTCTGCACACTAAAGGAATGTTTGTCGATTTTTGAAATCGATAATACCTTCTCAAATGAGTTTATTCTTAATTCTTTCCTTTTGACTACTTCACGATAATAGGATAATGCTTGATTTCTTCTTGGCTTATAGTCCTCCGTAACAAACGGAACTTCTCCAATTTCAAGCTTTTCACTCGTACTAAAGAATGTCTGATGGGTAGGATAACGGTATATTGAATTTACAATATTCCCCTTTTCAATTACCAGCGGATTGATGCCAATATTTTGTAATGCAATGGCCGCCGCCAATCCACAAGGCCCTGCCCCAATAATAATCACTTTTTCTTGTTGCATAGGTGCAACACGCTCCTTTATAACATCCCTGATTGTTTCAATAAAAAATCTCCTATTTATGATAGGAGATTTTTTACAAATATTCAATGAAGGAGACTTATTTCTCTAAAAACGAGCCGCTTTCGCTTTTCGTTTTGTCCAGCTCCAGTGGCTAGCCCCTCGAGGTCATAAGCCAATCTGGCCAAAAGGTCAAAGTGCGACCTTCCGGCCAGCTCGTCTTATGCTTGTCGGGGCTGAACGAGCCGCTTCCGCTTTTCGTTAAATCCATCCCTGGAATCTGCTTGCTTCGGCCATTTTTCTTACTCCGACCATATAGGCAGCTAAACGCATATCAACTCGTCTCGTTTTAGCTGTATCATAAATATTATTAAAAGATTTAACCATAACCTTTTCAAGCTTTTCTTCCACTTCCTCTTCCGTCCAATAATAGCCTTGATTATTTTGGACCCATTCAAAATAGGAAACGGTGACTCCACCTGCAGAGGCTAGTACATCCGGGACTAGCAGAATGTTTCGATCTGACAAAATCTGTGTGGCTTCTAGGGTTGTAGGACCATTTGCAGCTTCCACAACGATACTTGCTTTTATTTTATCTGCATTCTCATCGGTAATTTGATTTTCAATTGCCGCTGGAACGAGAATATCGCAATCTAATTCCAATAATTCCTTATTGGTAATTGTATTGTTAAATAATTTTGTTACTGTACCAAAGCTATCTCGTCGGTCTAGTAAATAATCAATATCTAATCCATCTGGGTCATGCAAAGCACCATAGGCATCTGATATACCGATGACCTTTGCACCAGCATCATGCATGAATTTTGATAAATAGCTCCCAGCATTTCCGAAGCCTTGTACAACGACTCGAGCTCCTTTTAGTTCGATTCCTTTCTTTTTAGCCGCTTCTCGGATACAAATCGTCACCCCTTTAGCAGTGGCTGATTCCCTACCATGTGACCCACCTAATACGAGCGGCTTTCCAGTTATAAACCCCGGAGAATTAAATTCATCTATCCGACTGTATTCATCCATCATCCAAGCCATGATTTGAGAATTGGTAAAAACATCTGGTGCAGGGATATCTTTTGTTGGACCAACAATTTGGCTAATTGCTCTGACATACCCTCTGCTCAACCGCTCTAATTCACGGAAAGACATATCACGGGGATCACAAACAATTCCACCCTTCCCTCCACCATAAGGAAGGTCTACAATACCACATTTTAAACTCATCCAAATCGAAAGTGCTTTCACTTCTTTTTCTGTGACATGTGGATGAAACCGAATGCCCCCTTTTGTAGGACCGACTGAGTCATTATGCTGGGCACGGTATCCAGTAAATATTTTTACAGAGCCATCATCCATGCGAATCGGTATTTTTACCGTCATCATTCTCATCGGCTCTTTCAAAAGTTCATATACTTCATTTGGATAACCAAGTTTTTCTAATGCGTTATGAATGACAGTTTGTGTTGATTTAAGTACATCATGTTTCTCTCCTGTTTCTCTACTTTCAGGACCTTTCTCGGCTACCATTAAATAACCTCCTAAAAATAACTTTTACGCTGGTACCCACTTTTCATGACATAGTATACACTTTAACACGATTTATGCAACAATATGGTCTGTAGCTAATCGTTAAATCAAAAGCATTTACAATACTTTTATATTCAACAAAAAAGCGATTTTCCCCTTTATGTTTCCCTAATCAAAAAACAAAAAAAGAGGCATATTGCCTCAGATTAAAAATATTTCACAATCGTTTCAATTGCATTTTGTTTAATAATCAAATTTCCGTATTCGATTAATCGGTGAATACTGAGGAGAGAAGGGTCCCCATACTCCGCCAATACAGAGATTAATTTATTCTTATCTGCTGCTTCAATACCTTCGAAATGGAGGTAATATTTATCATTCATTGAATAGAGACTTCCATCACTTCGATCCATAGTCATAAAACGCTTTGACAATTGGATTACTTCTTCAATCGTACTAAACTCAAATAAAACTTCTTCACAGCCTTCTATTGTTACTTGCATTTCAATGAAAACATCCTCAAGCGATTCCTCTTCTTGGTCTGATTCCTCGAGCGTTAAAATCATAACCATTCCTTGAGCTTGAAGAGAGAAGATTTCAACTGCTATTGTTCCTTGTATCTCCACTCCGAACTCCTCATTGGCTTCCTCGAGCATATCATGGAACAGCTGGTTCCATTTTAAAGAGTCAATCCAAATATCCTCCTTAGATAAGCCTCGATCATACAAATCATCTGTTGTAAGAAAAAATTTGATTTTATTGTAAGTCAATCTTTCCAAGCGCATGACGTAAGCCCCCTGCCGTGAACAAAAGCTCTTATGTTAATGTATGTAATTATCATTAGATGGTGCTTTGTTTTACAAGGGTTTAAGTTTTCCTTGCAATGATTGAAATCAAATGGGTCTCAGCTTTTGCTCCAAGCCTAAATGGCACTGCGGTGGTACCATAGCCATTGCTGACAAAAACGGTCGTCTTGCCGATCTTCTTTATTCCTCCTTTTTCATAAGGTCCAAAACCGAAAATTCGAATTTGACCACCATGAGTATGACCAGATAAAACTAGGTGGATTTCATGTTCAGGTAGGATATCGTGGATAATTTCCGGGTTATGGCTGACCAATAACCGAAAACCATGTTTTTTCGTTTGTTTCACAACGGGTTCTAATTGTACATTTCCTTCAACATAATCATCGATACCAATCAAATGAAATAAATCGCCTTCAATTGACTCCCAATGCACCACTTTATTCAATAACACATGGATCCCTAAATCATTGAAAAGATTAGTTAGAAGATCGTTATCGACCTCGTAATCATTGTTTCCCCAAACAAAATATACAGTGCCGATTTTTTTTAATTCTTCAAGATTTTCTTTAATTCTTTGTAACGGGACTTTTTTTTCAGCTAAATCTCCACCAATAATGACCATTTCTGCTTTTCCAGCTACTTCCTTAATAATCCTTTTTGATATTTTTCGCCGATGAATATCAGAAATAAAAAAAATCTTCATCTCACTAAAGCTTGCTGGCAGTTCAGAAAAGGATAGGTTGTGATAACAAACCTGATTAAAGAATGCTTCTTTTAACATATATAAAAGGGTAAAAACCCCACACAACAGTAATATAATTATGAAAATCATGTTCCCTCCTAGTTCGCTTACATCTTGCGATAATTTAATGAAATCATATCACAAATGATGGAAAAGCAGAAAAACAACAAAGTCATCCATATATTACTTCAACAAACGTAAAAAAGTTACTCCTTATCCTCACCTGAACTTTTCCTCGAAAAATACTGTGGCCATTTTCTTGCTCATGTTTAGTAAATGACATGCATACAATTAAATGTCTCAATTTTCCTTTATTACTACAATTATCACTGAGTTTTATTTCAGCTTACTATTAAAAGGAGGTCTATGATGTCAACACCTATGAAAAAATGGCACCCATATGCAAGCCCATTTGACCCTTGTCCTCCCATTAAAGTAAAAACTTTTTCTACTCCACCAAATCTGTATATGGGGTTCCAGCCACTAAATTTACCGCAATTTTCACCTCATGAAGCTTTGAGAGCAGGAACCTTGTGGAAGCCATTTTATGATCCTTGGTACGGTCCATATGAACGAGCAAAGGAGAATAAACCACAATGAAACAGCTACCACCAGAATATTATCAATTACTGGAACAGCTGCAGGCTGTCGATTTTGTCCTAGTAGAGCTAACTCTTTATTTAGATACACACCCACAGGACTCTGAAGCGATTAATCAATTTAACCACTGCGCAAAAGAGAGAAAAAGACTAAAAAAATTGATTGAAAGCCAATATGGTCCAATGCAGCAATATGGCAACAGCTACTCTGGCTATCCATGGAACTGGAACGACCCACCCTGGCCCTGGCAGGTTTAAAAGCGGAAGCGGCTCGTTCTGCCCCGACAAGCATAAGACGAGCCGGAACGGAAGGTTGTTCTTTAACCTTCTGGCCGGATTGGCTTATGACCTCGAGGGGCAAGCCGCTGCAGCTGGATAAGTTTAAAAGCGGAAGCGCGGCTCGTTGTTGAATTTTTTTATAAGGAGGGAAATGGCCATATGTGGATATATGAAAAAAAACTGCAATATCCAGTAAGGGTTAGTACTTGTAATCCAAAGCTAGCAAAGTTTCTGGTGGAACAGTATGGCGGTGCAGATGGTGAATTAGCTGCGGCTCTTCGCTACTTAAACCAACGGTATACCATACCGGATAAAGTTATTGGTTTATTAACTGATATCGGTACTGAAGAGTTTGCCCATTTAGAAATGATCGCGACGATGATATACAAACTTACGAAAGATGCTACTCCTGCTCAGATGATTGCGGCAGGTCTCGATGCTCATTATGCTAATCATGACAGTGCCTTATTTTACCACAATGCTGGTGGAGTTCCGTGGACAGCAACGTATATCCAAGCAAAAGGTGATCCGATTGCAGATTTATACGAAGATATCGCGGCCGAGGAAAAAGCTAGAGCTACCTATCAGTGGATCATAAATATGAGTGACGATCCTGACCTGAATGATGGTTTGAGATTTCTGAGAGAGAGAGAAATCATTCACTCCCAAAGATTTAGAGAAGCCGTTGAAATCCTAAAGGAAGAACAAGGAAAAAAACAGTTTTTTTAAAATTATAGAAGCAAAGGGCTAACCTTCCATTCCATCATTGCTGAAAAACTAGTTGATGGAATGGAAATGGTAGCCTTATTTATTTTCATGATATAAATTAATGTCATAATTTTGTTTCATCATCTCAAAGACTAGATGGCGGTTTGACCAAGATTCTTCTTTTTTCCACAGGTCCTTACTTTTATCGATGATTTCGCATCGTAAAGCATGAAACTCCTTTTCTGCCTTTTCCCTTTTTCCATGAAGGAGATTCATTAACCCATATGTTCCTAGGGTGAGAATAAGGAAATATAAATTCAAGCTGTTGTTAACATAAGCAGAGAACATGGCAGCAAAAGAATATGAATAAGGAGTTACAATAGAAAAATAGAGATAGATTAAATAACAAAACGTCAAAAATAATGTACAGGACATAACCAAAAGATGCTTCGCTTTATATTGTTCATATTTCTTTTTTCGTTTAACTACATTTACTAACATTTGTTTTGTTGCAGGATCTGTTTTTTCATCAAGCTGCAGGATTGAATCATTCACTGTCTCATCCCTCCTATATCCATAGTCATTGTATGATCTTGTCCAACACAATATGATCGATTTCACCTACAATCGAATGAAAAAAACCATTTAGATTAAGCCCTAAATGGTTTCCGAAATTTTATTAAATTGGGATTTTAAGTGTTTGTCCCACACTGATGCTATCACTCTTTAAGTTATTTGCTTTTTTGATGATATCGACACCAGACTTTGATTGATAATATTTCATCGCGATTCGATACAGTGTCTCACCCTTCTGGACCGTATGAAGCTTGATTTCCTGTGAATTATCTTTCGTATTATTAGCTGGTGCATTCGAAACTACGGGTGTATCGGGAGTTTCTGAAACAGTCGCTGTTCCACTTACTCCTCCTGCTGATGATTCAGTCGTTGGTTCTGAAGTTGTTTGATCTGCTGCTGGGTCAGAAACTGCTTCACTCTTGTCTTCTGCAGAAGTCTGTTGACCATTTTCGTCAGACTCTTTACTTTCAGCTTTTTGCGAATTTTTCTTGTCTACGGCATTCGAATCTTCAATGGAGATTGTTTCATACCCACTCTTTTCTTCCATTCCTGTCTTTGTAGAATTCGGGAAAAGATTATCTCTGTATGTATAAATAGCAAAAATAATAATCGGCAAAAGGATAAAAAAGACAACCTGCAGACGAATCAGCGGAAAGCTTTGTTTCTCACTTTTCGTTTTGTTTTTCGTACGCTTTTGATGGTGCACTTCACTTCGAGGTGGCAAGCTCGTTGATTCAGATTTCTCCCCATTTGTTGAACTACTAATTGTAGCCCGTCCTATTCTTCTTCTAGTACTCTCCGTTTGTTGACGATAAGGATCTTCTCTATTCATGAATATCTCTTCCTGTTCTCTCTAATTTGTCATGTTTCAATCGAATCATTAGCCCTAAAAGAAAATCAATAAGGAAGTGCATGAAAATCGTTACGGCTAAGTTGTCGGTTAGTTCATAAACATACCCAATTAAGAAACTAAGTAAAATAATATTGATAAATAAAAACCAATTAAACAAATAACGATAATGAATCACAGCAAAGAGGATGCTCGAAATGATCAAACCAACATGTGTTTGAATGACTCCTCGAAAAAGGATTTCTTCACTAATTGCTACTAAACCTGCAATGAAAGCAATGTGAAACACATTTCTCCTCTGAAAAATTCGTTCGTTTAAACCACCGTCAAAATAAAACCGTTCAGGCAGTACTTTCGTTAACAGCGTATCAATCACGACAACAATGAGGGCTACTCCTCCCCCAATAGTCAAAATGTTATCGTCTTTCCAGTTAAATAAGCTAAAAAAGGTCGAGCGATGATCAAACAAAATGATTCCAAGCACAAAAGAAATAGCCAGCAGAATCAATTGTGTTAAGTATAAATGGAATAATAACTCTTTATCTGATAAGTCCTTTATCAATTCAGTATACCGATTTTTCATAGTTTTTTCTCACTTATTTTAGTAAAATTTGGGACAAATATTGTTTCCAATCAAATACTTGGTCTATTGTTTTATTTTTTGATGAAACGGATTTGTAAAAGTTGGATAAATCTAATCCACAACAATCACAACAATACTCCATATGGATTAAATCGCATGGTTCTTCGAAATAGCGAAGAACCATTTTCCTTCGGCATTCTTCAGACTGAATAAATTGGGACATTGACAGGATGTTTCCACGTTTAATTGCGAGCCGTTCCTCGACGTATGCTAGTAAGGTCGTGAAAGAAGTTTCCTCTTCGACCTTTTTCAAGGCAGATTGCTCAAGAAAATCAGTGATGATTCGCCATTGGTTGTCAGTAAATCCCGCGTATTGTTTCAACTCATTTCGTGAATTTGCAGCACTACCGATTGGACTAGATTTAGCCATATTAGCAAAAAACTCAATTTGCTCTTTGGATGGTAGCTCTGCTTCAGCCAAATTGAAAGCAAGCCCTTCATCTCCAGCTACATAAAGGAGAATCGCAATGCTTTTCTTCCCATCTCTTCCAGCTCGGCCGATTTCCTGTAAATAGGATTCCATTTGTAAAGGCATATGATAGTGAATAATAAAACGAATGTTGTCTTTATTTACCCCCATACCAAATGCGCTAGTTGCACAAATAACATCAAGTTGATTATTAAGAAACTGTTGTTGAATTAAGATTCGTTGCTCCTGCTCCATTCCGCCATGATAAGCCATCACATTTAAGTTCCCGTTGGTTTGTAAAAACTCCGCAGTAGCTTCTGCTAACCTTTTACTGGAGAAATAAATAATTCCTGGCCCCTGTAACTGTTGCACTAGCTGTGCGACTCGAGTTCCTTTTTCAGAATGGTCCGATAGCCGTTCGATCTTAAATGCAATATTTGGGCGATTGACTGAGTAAATAATTTCATTACAGGCATTCAGTTCAAGTGAAGCTTTAATATCCTGTCTAACCTCTTTTGTTGCAGTTGCTGTTAGAGCTAGCGTCACTGGATTTCCAATTATTTTCCGAATAGTGCCTAGTTTTAAATAGTTCGGTCGAAAATCATAGCCCCATTGCGAGATACAGTGGGCTTCATCGATAACAAATAATGAAATCGAGTGTTGTTTTAAAGTATTCAAAATTGATTCTAACCCTAACATTTCCGGTGATATAAAAATAAATTTGTAATGACCTAGATTTGATAAGGCTGCTTTTTTTTGAGCTGGAGTTAAAAAGGAATTAATGGCAATAACCCTTTTTTCCCCTTTCATCTTCATTTGTTCCACTTGGTCTTGCATTAGTGATAATAAAGGAGAGACAATGAGGATCTTGCCCTGTACGAAATAGCCTGGAAGTTGGTAACACAAGGATTTTCCAGTACCCGTCGGCAGCATCGCTAACGTGTCGTTCCCATCGAGCACGGAACGAATAACGTCCTCTTGTCCTTCCCTAAAGGCCTCATATTGAAAGTGTTTTTTTAATGTCGAGATCAATTCCATTTCGAATCACCGTATTTCGCTAAAACAAGCCTAATTTCAAAGTAACTCGCTCCATCGGTCCATTCGCGAATTAACTTCAATTGCTTTGAAGGAGACTGTTCTGCTGCATCCATTATCATTTTTTGTTTTTCCATTGGGACCAAGTTGGAGATATCGAACGTTTTATCCATTAATGCAATTTCGACGAGGTGATCCTCGACTGTACTTCTTTTTAATTTCCTTATATTTGCGATTTCATTTAAGTTAAATCCTTGTTTTATAAAATGATAGGTTTTACTAGTGGAAATCGTAAAGGACGAAGGCTGACTTAAGTCAGACATGATCGATTTAAGTAATGGATATTTTGTAGGTCTTTGGTGAATCTCATCGATCATATAATGAATGATATTTAGAAATTGCAGATGATAATAACTTGGCTCGTAATTTAATTCATGTGCCGCTTGTACGCCAGTTAATCCAAATCTTTTGTGCCCAGTAAACCGAATGACTAGGATGGAAGGGTCAAGTGTCGGCTCTGAATCCAAACAGGAAATGATTTCATTGTAAAGCTCGGAAGCTAACGCTTGTCGATCTTTCGTCTTTTGCTGCAAGAACAATTTTACCCAAATCTGTACATCCGACTTACGTTGAATAGGAAAATATTCTGTATGATGATGGATTAGGTTCGAGCATACCTGAACTAATAAGGACAGTCTTTCCCAAAAAACAGAGGTTAACGAATGGTACTTCCAGCCATTCAAAAAAGCCGGGAGCGGTTTTTCTACCATTTCTTTGGCTAATACAGCCTTTCCTTCAGTTGTTACATGATAATGCTGGTCGGATGTTTCAGACACCCAATCCATTTGACTGCATAATAAAATTTTACTCTTAAAGTCATCTCGTCCTAAAAATGGGAATGTTTGAAAAAGATGTTCCAGTTTAAAGAAATGAGCATCTTGAATGGTTTGCGAGGATTTCTTTCCATTTAGAAGATGAAAAACGGAAGAAATACTTCTTTCATTATCAATTTGATTTAAACAATAGAGAATGACGGTTTCGAGATAAGTCACAAACATTCCTTCCCCTTTGAATTCGATTGAATAAAGTAGACCGTTAGTATTTCAGGAAAATGTAATGTAAAGTATAATTATGTTTATTTTAACATGAAAAGGGATAGATGGTTAAACCTTTGATCAAACACAGGTGCATTCTTGATGAATCCGTATTCTAATTTATTTTCCTATTGAAAAGTTGGTCTCACAGTTTTAAAATAGAGTAGGGAACGCTTTCCATTACATATGGAAGATCTTTAAATTTTTGTTGAACTAATTGGGAGGTTTTTTTTCATGGCGAAATACACTATTGTTGACAAAGAAACTTGCATCGCTTGTGGTGCATGTGGAGCTGCAGCACCAGATATCTACGATTATGATGATGAAGGTATTGCATTCGTAACTCTTGACGATAACCAAGGTATCGTTGAAATTCCAGAAGTCCTAATTGATGACATGATGGATGCATTTGAAGGCTGTCCAACTGATTCTATTAAAGTTGCTGACGAAGCATTCGATGGAGACGCTACAAAGTTTGAATAATAGGATCTAACTCGCTGAGAAACCTCTTCACTATTCGAAGAGGTTTTTCTATGTAATTGATTTTTGAATCCCCAGGAATATACTCACCAACCACATTTTGCACTTTTTAAGCTCTTCTAAGGCAAATTGACACACTATCATTATTTTAGTAAAATATCTGAAAATTGCTCCTATACTAAACGGAAGGTAGATGAAAAATATGTACCAAATATTGGTTTCCGATGCTATTAACGAAGTTGGATTACAGCCCTTGTTAGACATGGCTGATGCAAATATTATCCAAAAAAAAGCTACAGATCCTGATGTCCAACTTAATCAAATTGATGCATTATTAGTTCGAAGTGCTACTAAAGTTACAGAAGAATTAATGGATAAAATGCCGAATTTAAAAATTGTTGGCCGCGCAGGTGTGGGAGTAGACAATATTGATATTCAAGCAGCTACTAGAAGAGGAATTATGGTCATCAACGCCCCTGATGGGAACACGATTTCAACTGCGGAGCATACGTTTGCAATGATGGCATCTTTAATGAGAAAAATTCCGCAAGCTTATGAATCCGTGAAAAAATTGGAATGGAAACGCAATGACTTTGTTGGTACCGAATTATATGGCAAAACATTAGGTATCGTTGGCATGGGAAGAATTGGTTCTGAAATAGCTAAACGAGCCAGAGTATTTGGAATGTCCGTAAACGTCTTTGATCCATTTCTAACTAAAGAACGTGCCACTCAGCTTGGGGTTGCATCCTGTACATTAGAAGAAGTATTAGAGAGCGCCGATATCATAACAGTACATACTCCACTTACCCCTGAAACGAAGGGACTACTCAACGAAAAGACATTAGCGAAAACAAAAAAGGGCGTTTATCTTCTGAATTGCGCACGTGGTGGTATTATCGATGAAAACGCATTGGCCACTTATCTCGGCAATGGTCATGTTGCAGGAGCCGCATTAGATGTATTTGTAACGGAGCCTCCTGGAGAGCATCCATTATTCAAATTTGATAATATTATTTTCACACCACATTTAGGTGCATCAACAAATGAAGCACAGCTCAATGTAGCAATTCAGGTCGCAAAAGAGGTTCGCTTATTTTTAGAGGATAAACCTGTTGCCAATGCTATTAATCTACCATCCATGTCAAAGGATATTTTCCAAAAAATACAACCATTCCACCATTTATGCAAGCAGTTAGGTTCTACCATTTCACAGTGTGTGAAAGAAGGTGTAAATGAAATCTCCGTTACCTATGCCGGAACGGTTAATGATTTAGAAATTTCCTATTTAACGAAAGCGATTCTTTCAGGCTTCTTTACAAATCGTGTCGACGTAGCCGTAAACGAAATCAACGCTCTTCTGATTGCCAAGGAGCGCGGAATAACAGTTGGAGAAAAACTAGGAACCAATACCTTTGGTTATGGTAATAGTGTGTCTGTAACGGTTAAAGGTGATAACCAAGACTTTATTGTAAGAGGAACTTACATTGAACATTACGGACCGAGAATCGTGAATTTAAATGGCTTTAATATTGACTTCCTACCTGAAGGAAATTTACTAGTTATTAAGCATATGGATCGTCCTGGAGTCATCGGTCGCGTAGGTAAGATTTTAGGCGACCATGAAGTGAACATCGCCACCATGCAGGTTGGTCGAAAAGAAGCTGGCGGAGAAGCTGTAATGGTATTATCGTCTGATAAACCGCTAACAGACGACCTAATAAATAATCTGTTGAACAATGGCGATATTGTCAACGCACGACGAATTACACTTTAATTAGCAAACACAGCCCTGTTTATCACCTAAATGATATAACAGGGCTATTTTTACGGTTATTATTGAACCACTAATACCTGCTTTGGGATGATAATATCTGAGGTTAGTTGGTTCCAGCTTTTTAGGTTTTCGATTGAAGTTTTTGTTTTATGAGATATAGAAGTTAACGTATCTCCCTGTTGCACAACATATCGATGATTATTTGGAGAATCAATTGAAAGCCGTTGATTCTGCACAATTTTATCGTTATGTAGATGATTGGTTACAGATAGTGCGTTAACTGTAGTACCATACTGTTTTGCAATCGCCGAAAGCGTATCTCCTGCTTGGACAACATGAACCCTGCTTTGGTCCAAACCTACCGGCTGTTTCGCTTGTGGATTTGTGCCCACTTGAATTTCTCCATGTGTTGAACCCGAAACTTCAAGGGCATTTGACACATTCGCAGCAACTGTATTGCCCACTTTAACATCACCAAACGCAAGGATTGGATCAATCGCATTTTGTTTGTCATACGTCCATTCATTTTGATGGATTTCAAAATGCAAATGGACCCCTGATGAATCACCAGTATTCCCCATTTTCCCAATCATATCACCTTGTTTAACCATTGCACCTTCTGTTACATTACGAGATTTTAAATGGGCATACACGGTTTCAAATAGATTTTTATGTTTGATAAACACAACATTCCCATATGTGTCTGAGTAATATGACTTACTTACAACACCATCATCCACTGCAAAGATCGGTGAACCTGCTCCTCCTGCAATATCGATGCCTTTATGTACCCCTTTTCTAGTCCCAAATACATCAGTAATAACCCCATTAGATGGCCAAATCCAATTCACTGTTTGTCCTCTTATTGTTTGACCTTGCGCTGCCTCTGAATGTTTTCCTCCAAATAAAAACAAGCTGCTCGATAGCATCAGTTTTCCGGCTATCCACAGCAATTTCCTTATCCCTTGCATTCTGATCCTCCTTACTATTTTTCCCCATTGCCTCTAGTGTTCAATGAACTTACTTTTTTAAACACCTTGTTATTATTTGGAGGAGAATTGTTTTTTTATGCATGTAAAATACAAAAAGAGATTGGCTAAAGCCAACCTCTAGTTACTCCATTTCATATTTATTTGCTGCGATTGGTACCTCTATCGGCTTATTAAATGGGAACGATCCAACCTTTTCAGTTTTTGCATGTTTGAATTCGACCGTCGAAAATCCAAATTCCTTTGCAGACAATAATATGGCTTCAATCGCATAATTCATTTCAGCTGACTGCGGAACATCAGTTCGATTACTTATATATACTGTTAAATAACCGTTGGCTATAGAAATTTTTTCAAATCGTAATTCCTTTGGTATAGATGGGGCTAACCCTTGTATTGGGACCTCATTTTGCATCATTGTTAATGCATCATCAATCGTTGTAGCCGATTCATTCGCTGGTACAAATAGCGGTTGTGCATTCTTTTCTTGATAGAGGAGAAAATATGGCTTGCGGTTTATTCGCTCTGACGTAAGATCAATTTGTTTTACTATTTTTTTCTCAAAAGAGACACCTGGATGATGTGCCGTTGAGAAGGTAATTTTGTCTACATCACTTCGCCCACGAAACGCTGTTATTAAAGAATTAAAAAGTCGGGATCCTTCTGACTCTGTTACGCCGTATTGATGGTCAATCGGCAAATCTAGATTAATTGCTTTTTGTTCTAGGTCAAACGATAGTGTTCCATTTAAGGGATAATACTCACTTCCCCCCCACGTTTCCTCCGTTATTCTCGGCATGTTTTCCAGATACTGATCAAACCAGCTTTTTGATTGCTCTTTATTGACGATCAAACTGACCGGAACAATATTATCTTTATTTTTAACAGATAGCCCATAAGTAATGACCTCTTTGCCTTGAAGATCGTCTGAATATACCGCTGTTTTAGGTGTTTCACTTGCCGTCATCAATTCAAATTGTTCTGTTGACTTCGTCGTTTGCTCAGATAGATTGGTTTTATTGGCTGGTTCATTCTGAGTAGTCTGTTCAGCTCGTTCTGGGGATATCTGTTCCGTTTTCATGCTTACTTCAGCGTGGTCGTCGGTTGCATTTGATTGTAGGCTTAATTCATTTTCACGTTTATCTTCATATTTAACAAAATTTGCGTTGAATAAAACAAATAGAATAATCGCAACTAAACTTGCAAATCCTGGCACCAACCAGGTTCCTTTTTCTTTTCGCTTATTTCGCTTTTTCGATATATGTTCATAGATGTATTCGGGATTTCGATTGTCCTTTATTTTTGGCATCGTACGTAAAAGCTCTTTAAGTTGTTCTTCATTCCAATTGGACTTATTCACGCACGAATCCCTCCTTTACTTCTACATCTACCATATATTTTTTCAATGCTTTTAAGGCACGATGCTGCGTCGTTTTTACTTTTCCTTCTGACCAATTTAAAACTTTGGCTGTTTCAGCAATCGAGAGATCATGAATATAGCGCATCACTAAGACCATTCGTTGATCGATTGTACAAAGATCAAGACAACGGTACATAAGTTGAAGCTCCTCCTTTTGCAAAGCTATTTCCTCAGGAATGGGATGCTCATCCTTTAGTTGAAATGTAGTACCTTCAAACGTTTCAATTATTCTCTGTTTCCAGCCCTTTTGCTTACGGAAATGATCAATGGCTACATTCCGAGCAATCGAAAAAAGCCAGGTTTTTTCACTGCTTTTGCCTTCAAACCGATGATAGGATTTATAAACCCTTATATAAACCTCCTGAACAAGATCCTCTGCCTGTTCACGACTTCTTACCATGTAAAAAAGAAACTGGAACACATCATGATGATATTTTGTATATAAATCTACAAAAACGGAGTCCATTCAATACTTCCCTCCCCGTTCATTTTATTAGTCGGCAAATAATGATAAAAAGTTTCATCCTTTACTATAGGGTGTTAATAAAAAAAATGGAAGAAATTTTTCGACATTTCCCCTTAAAAATCCACTAAAAAAACCTATCCCAATTAGGATAGGTTCATATTATTTCATGAATTGTTTCTCGTGTATCAAGAACAATCGGCATAAAACCTCAAGTTAATCATTATTTCGCGGGAGAAAAACTGAAAATGTCGTTCCACGTCCTTGCTTACTCTGAACGGTTATTTGACCCTTATGGGCATTAATAATATTCTTAGCAATGGCTAATCCTAAGCCCGTACCAGAGCGACCTCTTGTTCTTGCCTTATCAGCCTTGTAAAAACGCTCAAAAACAAAAGGGATATCCTCATCAGGTATTCCGGATCCTGTATCAATAACTTCAACAAAATGGCCACGTTCATCACTTTTCTCCATTACAGAAACGGTGCCACCGCTGGGGGTATGTCGAATACCGTTATCAATTAAATTGGTTAACACCTGTTCAAACCGATCTGGATCAATCATAATCAGTTCCGCCTCATTTTTCATTTCAACGTTTAAGGTGATACCTTTTTCTTTTGCTAACCCTTGGAACTTCCGAATGATTCTATTAATATATGGTTGAAATTCTATCGGTTCAACACTTAATTGAATATGACCTGCTTCCATTCTCGCAAGGTCTAACAATTCATTAACCAGTCTCCCCATTCTTAATGATTCATCATAAATGACTCTTGCAAAATCTTTCTTTTCTTCATCTGTCCCCGCAATATCATCTACGATTGCTTCACTGTAACCCTGCATCATTGATATCGGTGTCCTAAGTTCATGAGAAACATTGGCAATAAAATCCTGACGGAGCTTATCAAGTCTTCTTTCCTCTGTCATATCACGGATAACCGCCACGGCTCCACGGATGAATTTATTGTTATATAACGGACTGACAATAATAACCCAAGAAAGTCCTTGGACGGAAACCTCTCCAATCTGTTCTTGCTCGGTATTAACTGCCAATTGAAATAACTCCATTACCTCTGATGGCACGGCTTCAATATTGGAACTTGATTCATTTTGATCATAATACCAATTCTGCAAAAACAGTTCTGCAGGAGGATTGGTAATAAGAATAGTCCCATCCCGATTAAAGGTTATAACCCCGTCGGCCATACTGCTTAAAATACTAGCTAGCTGCTCTTTTTCTTGGCTTAGGGCATTCATATTAAACTTTAATTGTCTACCCATCTGATTAAAAGCTGTAGCTAACTCACCAATTTCATCGTGAGAAAGGATTGGTACCTTTGTATCAAACTTTCCCCTAGCTACCTCGAATGCTGCTTCACGCATTTTTCTGAGTGGAGCTGTAATTCGTGTAGATAAGAAGAAAGCAAAGATCGTTGTTAAAATGATTGCAACTCCTGCAGCCAACAAAATAAATTTCGTTGTTGTCTGAGTAGTCTCTTGCATTACTTCTAATGGTTGATAAATGAAAACAGCGCCGTTCTCTCCAGTTTTAGTTAGAAAAGGAACACCTATTACTAGTATTTGTGAGCCATCCACATTACTCTTTGAATTATTTTCTACTGACGAAATTTGTTTAACGATGGTTTCCTCGTTAAACACTTTTGAAAAATCTTTGTCCTTCAAAATAAATGATATCGACAGTTTATCAGAAGGCTCCGTATTTGGAGAGTAGTAATAATGGTTTGCATCGTAGATGACGACTGCACTTGAGTTCTTATCCACTAATTCCATAGCAATATCCAGACCTAGTTCCTGACCAATCTCATCATGTTTCTCCAAAATATTTGAAATTTGAATCGCAGTCTTTTCCAACCCGTTTTTGGTTTGGTCTATATGATAATTATCAAAGAATTCAAGCTGCATCACTGTGAGAATGAACAATACAAATGAAACAAGGAAAAGAATAGTAAACCACAGTTTACCGACTACACTACGCCAGAACATCATTCATTGATGACCTCGAACTTATAGCCAACTCCCCATACTGTTACAATCATTCTCGCAGCTTGTTCTGAAACTTTATTTAACTTTTCGCGAAGTCGTTTTACATGGGTGTCAACTGTTCGTAAGTCTCCAAAAAATTCATAATGCCATACTTCTTTTAACAATTGCTCACGGTCGAATACTTTATCTGGTGATTTTGCAAGAAAATACAACAATTCATATTCCTTAGGAGTCAAACTGACTTCTTTGCCATCTGCAGTTACACGATGGGCATCATTATCAATGGTTAAATGAGGAAAAACGATTACATCTTTTGTTGTAGTTTCAGTTTGCAAATAACTTGTTTGAGATGAACGCCGCAATAAGGCCTTAACACGTAGAACAACCTCGCGAGGGCTAAATGGCTTGACGATATAATCATCCGTTCCAACTTCAAACCCTTGAACTCTGTTAACTTCTTCACCTTTTGCTGTCAGCATGATAACAGGAGTTGACTTTTTGTCACGTAGCTCACGACATACTTCAATCCCGTCTTTACCTGGCATCATTAAATCAAGCAGAATAACATCATAGTCATTTGCAATTGCTTTAGCGAGGGCTTCATTACCATCCTCGGCTTCATCAATTATGTATTCTTCCCGCTCTAGGTACATTTTTAATAAGCGGCGAATTCTTTCTTCATCATCAACTACTAAAATCTTTACGTCTTTGTCCATGAATTTAGTCCCCCTCGCAGATATTTTACAGAATAGGTGTCGAATTTACTGTGAATTTTCTTACATTATTGTGAACACAATAATTTCCAAATTGTGCAATAAGGATCTTTTATGAATAGAATAGTTATGTTTATTGTTTGTCAAACTACTAATAATTAAACAACCGTAAAAATTTAAAGCCTATTATGTAACAAAAAGAGCAGATTCTAAGCATACAACATCCCGAGCTGATCGTCCTTAAGAAGTTTGATATTGCGATTGTTAGAATCTACTCTAAGCATCAATTGTAATGATTAAGATTACGCATAGGAATGTAATCCAGCAATAACTAGATTTACGACAATCAGATTAAACATAATAATAAAGAAACCAACTACAGCTAGCCATGCAGATTTTTCTCCGTGCCAACCTTTTGATAATCGTAAATGTAAGAACGCAGCATAAAACAGCCAGGTAATAAGCGCCCATACTTCCTTCGGGTCCCAACCCCAAAATCTTGTCCATGCGATTTGAGCCCAAATCATCGCAAATACTAAGGCTCCAAGCGTAAATACAGGGAATCCAACAAGAACAGAGCGATAACCAATTTCGTCAACTAAATCAAGATTAATATTTTTAGTTAACGGCTGCAAAGCAGCAGAAATTCGTTTCTCAAGATTAACCGAATGAGACCATAAAGGATTAGTCCAACACCTAAAGACCAAATTACCGTATTTAATTTTTTGGCGTTGATTATTGCAGGCATTTCTACCAATGGCTCAAATGCGTCCTTTGTAACCAACTCGCCTTTATGAGGTCCCGTAAGCGCAGGGATTTCATAGGTAATCTCAGCTGGGGCATCATTTTTATCGACCCAAGTAAAGCTCGCTTCATAGTCAAGTACGCCAAAAACTGACGAAACCACCACAAAACCAACTGTGCTTACCATTCCATATAGGACAACTTCCAGCCAGAAAGTGCTTTTACTTCTTTTTGATTGATCAACCGATTTGACTAAATAAATAACTCCTGCAGCAAAGCTTATCGCTAATATGGCTTGACCAAGCGCTGCAGTTGTAACATGGATATGGAGCCAGTTACTTTGTAAAGATGGTATTAATGGTGTTATTTCACGCGAAAACATACTTGCGTAGGCAATTAATAAAAGTGCAACAGGTAAAGTAAATAACCCTAATAGTGGAGTCTTATAGACAAAATAAATAACGATAAAGGCTCCCACTAACGCCATTCCAAAGAATGTTGTAAATTCAAATAGGTTGCTAACAGGAGCATGCCCGCCTGCAATCCATCTAAGTATAAAATATCCTAATTGAGCCACAAAACCAATGATTGTAATCACAATACCTATTTTCGCCCAATTATTTGGTTTTTCCTGCTGATTTGACCCCTTTTTTTGCTTAATTGAACCCCCAAAAAATACTGTGGCTACTAAATATAAAATAAATGCAGCAAAAAGCAGATTTGCACTTGCATTAACCACAAATCTTTCCCCCTTATCCTTTGTTCTCCATCCTTATTTTTCTTGTTCTTTTTCTGATTGATCCTTTGGTTCATTAATCCCGGTATCTTTTAGGATTGATCCAATTTCACGTTTTAGCCCGAACCAGTTTTTATTTGTATGGGCAGCTACCCAAATCTCACCGTTAATCCTTTGTAACCAAATGCGACGGTGATTCCAATATGCACCTTGAACAACACCGATCATGAAAACAAGACCACCTAGAATAAGAACCCAAATGGTTAAGTCTTTACGAACTGTTAGCGCTGATACATTTTTTGTTTCAATTCCATTAAACTTCATTTTGTATTCATTATCACCAAATGGTTCAATCGTTTGCCTAATTGCAACAAAGCTTGTTTCACCCTCCGGTTTATCAGGTGTTTTCATGTTAAATACGAATGCAGGATTATTTGGAATTCTTGATTTCGTCGTTGGATCCCCATTCTCTCCAAACTCAAAATCAGGAAAATAGCTAAGAACTTCAACTTCGTACCCATTCCCAAGATCATAGGTCTGTTTCGGATTATACAAATCAATAGTTATGTTACCAAATTCCGCATTGGTCGCTTTATTGGTTAATTTAAACGACATTTTGTTTAATTCACCCATTTTAAAGTCGACCTGATAGAGTGCGAATTTTTCGAATTTTAACGGATGATTAACACGAATCTGGTAATCTTTCACCTTTTTTAACTCATGGTTTTCACCAGCTACACTGCTATCTTGTTTTTTATAAAGCGTAACATTGGATTGAAAGTTTTTGGCCATCCCTGCACTCTTATCAATCGCTGCGTTGAACACTTCATCTTCTTTTCCTTTTTCATAGGTTTCCTTAATGAATTTATTATTTTTCAAATAATATTGACCATCTGTTTCCGGAATAACCTTTGTTTCACCTTCACGAACCCATAACACTTTGTCGATATACATTCCCGGGACAAATCTTAACATACCCCCGATTAAGAAAATGATTAGCCCTACATGATTAACATATGGACCCCATCTTGAAAGCCGGCCTTTTTCAGCAAGAATATTCCCAGCTTCCTCACGTACGCGATATCGTTTTTTCCTCAAGTTTTCCTGAATCTTTTCTAAAGTTTGTTCATTTGGATCGAATTTGCTTGTACCAAACAGTCGTTGACGTTTTAAAAAACCTTCATTACGCGTAACTCGTTGTGTTTTTAAGGCTCTGTACAGTGGTACTACACGATCAAGACTGCAGATAACCAATGAAACACCAAGAGATGCAATGAGTAATAGATACCACCATGAACTAAACAGATTGTGAAAACCTAATAAATAGTACCACTTTCCAAGGATACCGTACTGGTCTTCGTAATATTCAGCTGCTGGCAAATTTGGCGGAATATACATTTCTTGCGGAAAAATCGTTCCAATACCTGATGCAATTAAGGTTAGGACGATGATCCAAATACCAACTTTAACTGAAGAAAAAAAGTTCCAAATTTTATCAATGATGGTTTTGTTATACGTCTGTGAACGCCGCGCGCTTCCCTCATAGCGCATATCTACTATTAATTCATTATTCTCCTCTTCCACAAGTACCTTCCCACATGCTTCACAAAGAATGGTACCGTGCGGATTGACGTGACCACATTCGCACTTTACTTCATTCATGTTAATTTCTCCCCACATTTTACGGTTTAATCTTTTCCATAAAATCCTTGACCATTGCTTCCGTTAACTCCCCAGTATACGTTTTAACAACATTCCCATCTTTGTCAATAAGAAATGTAACTGGCAGCGGATCCACATTATATGCATTCATAACCTGACCATCTTTATCAATGACAATTGGAAATTCAAGTTTGAATTGATCGGCAAATTTCTGTACCGCCAAATTTGACTCCCCAACATTAACGGAAAGTACTTGAACACCCTGATCTTTAAATTGAAGATATTGATTATTTATGTAGGGCATTTCTTTTTCACACGGCTTACACCATGTTCCCCAGAAATTCAAGAACACACCCTGACCTCTGTAATCTGAAAGTTGATGCTTTTCACCCTTTAGATCAACCAAGGCAAAGTCAGGAGCCTGTTTACCAATTTCGACTGTTTTATCATCGTCTTTAGTAAAATTCGCATATAATGTGTAAGCAATCGCCGCTCCCAAGACAAGCAAGATTACTGTTCGAATAACCAACCGCTGCTTTTTCATCTGTACTCCCCCTTTTTCGTACAAAAGCAATATTTTCTAAATTATAACAACATTCTCTAAATTATAGCACTTTACAACATAAGTACAGTGCTAACGAAATGGCATTTGTGACATTTTTGTGAATTTTTATTTTGTTGCCATAACTCTAATTTGCTTGACTTCATGTGGTGTAAGTTCTCGAAGGTCACCGGCTGAGAGACCTGCTAAAGTTAAAAATCCATACTGCTCTCGCTTTAATTTCATAACAGGACAGCCAATCGCTTCTAGCATTCTTCTTACCTGTCGATTCCTCCCTTCATGAATGGAAATTTCTATCACTGAAGTCTGCTTCTTTTTATCAAAAGAAAGCATTTTCACCTTAGCTGGTGCCGTTTTACCATCCTCAAGGACAATCCCTTTTTGCAACTTTTTAAGGTTTTCCTTGGTAGGAATACCCTTTGTTTTCGCTACATAAACCTTATCAATTTCATTGCTAGGATGCATAAGTAAATTTGCAAATTCCCCATCGTTCGTTAATAGTAATAAGCCAGATGTATCATAATCAAGACGGCCAATTGGGTAGACTCTTTGCTTGATCTCAGGCAGATAATCTGTAACAACCTTTCTACCTTTGTCATCAGATACACTGGAGATAACTCCTCTTGGTTTATAGAAAAGATAATAGACAGGAACTTCCCTTTCAAGCGGGATCCCTTCGACCTCGACACGGTCGTTGCTTGTGACCTTTACGCCGAGCTCTTTTACTACTTTTCCATTTACAGTTACTTTTCCATCTAAGATGATTTGTTCTGCCTTTCTCCTAGATGCAATTCCTGCATGGGCAATAACTTTTTGCAAGCGTTCCATGAAATGCCACCTCAAATAATATTTAAATCGATATCCTAAAAAATCGATTCTATTCTTATGAATTATGACATAAGTTCGTCAAATTTCAAAGTAAGCAAGCTTTTTTCTGTAGAAGAAAAAGAAAATATGTTTATCCTTGTCGAAAACAACAATAGGAACTATTAAAAAACCAAAAAAAGAACCCACATAGCATGTGAGTTTGAGACTGCAACAAAAATCAATGAAAATTGAGATTTTATTTGGAACGTTAATGGGGGTCTGTTGATTTCCGTTCCAGGCGCTTCGCTTTCCGCGGGCGGGCGGTGAGCCTCCTCGTCGCTATTGCTCCTGCGGGGTCTCACCTGTCCCACTGCTCCCGCAGGAGTCTTCGCGCCTTCCACTCCAATCAACAGAGTGGGTAAATTCAATATTGAGCTTCACATAGAAAAACTTTTAGGTAGCGGACATCTGTTCCGTTAATTTCACAAAAAGTGCTGTTTTGTTAGGCTAAGAGGACATCAGGTTCGCTATCTGATCATTATTTGGGATGATTCAGTGTTTTTTATATGAATAGGGTATCCTGTGTCCTCTTAAGGACAGCAAAAAGGTTATTTTATCAAAATAAGGACCTCTGTGTCCGTTCAATAACATATATTTGATTAGCTCAGACTAATCTAGACCTGGCGATGGCCAAGACTAACATAATATTAGTTGTTCATCCCAAAGACTAGGGCTACAACGACAATCGAGATGATGATTCCTACTAAGTCTGCCCATAGACCAACTTTAAGGGCATCGCCCATTTTTTTAACTCCTACCGCGCCAAAATAGACAGTTAATACATAAAAGGTTGTATCTGTGCTTCCCTGCAAGACAGAGGCCAACCGTCCCACAAAGGAATCAGGTCCATAGGTTGCGATTAGATCGCTTGTCATCCCTAACGCCGCGGTCCCTGAAATAGGTCGAATGATTGCGAGCGGAATAATTTCTTGGGGCACGCCAATTGCTTTAACCCAAGGACCTATTAGCCTCATCAAATAATCAAGTGCACCTGGAAGCGCGAAAAATTGAAATAGCCACTAGCATTCCTACTAAATAAGGAATGATGGAAACCGCAATTTTAATCCCTTCTTTTCCACCTTCAACAAACGTCTCATAGGTAGGGATTTTTTTAATCGTTCCATATATTAATATTGTCCCAATTAAAAGAGGAATGAGCCAGAGAGAAATCAACGAAATCATTTCCATGTTATTCTCTTCCTTTTCGACTTCTTCGTAAGTAGAAATAGCGGTCGATAATAATGGCAGCAATTGCAGAAAGCAAGGTCGTGATTAATGTTGGTCCGACAATTTCGGTTGGTGAATCCGAATGATAATTCATTCTTATTGCAATAACTGTTGTTGGAATTATCGTAATACTGGCAGTATTAATCGCAAGAAAAGTGATCATCGAGCGACTTGCATTACTTTTGTTACCGTTTAAGGTTTTTAATTGCTCCATTGCTTTAATTCCAAGTGGGGTTGCTGCATTTCCTAGCCCAAACATATTCGCCATCATATTTGATAAAATATATCCCATCGCAGGGTGATTTGGCGGTACCTCTGGAAATAATCGGACAATAAGTGGTCTGAATAATTTTGCTAACTTTGCAAGGAGACCCGACTCTTCGGCAATCCGCATCATTCCTAACCAGAAAACGAGGATACTAATTAATCCTATACAGAGTGTAACTGCTTCTTTAGCCCCATTAAATATTGCTTCATTAACTTCATTCATTGTTCCATTGACTAGAGCAAATAGAAGTCCAATGACAGTCATTCCAACCCAAATGTAATTAACCATTGGAATTTGCACCTGCAATCATCTGTAATACACTTTTAAATTGATCCCAAAATGACTCTTCCTTTTCTTGTTTATTTCGATAATAGATTGGAATTTGTTCGATCTCTTTATCCCCTAAATAAACAATTGCCTGACCAACTACATTAGGAATATTCTGTTGATTACTCCATCCAGCCTTTGGCTTAATCATTTTATACTGGACTCGAATTTCACTTTCTTCATTTGTAGTTAATGGGTATTCTACTGCAGATTTTACGTAAACCTTCTTTTTATAAACCTTATTTTTTATTGATTTAATCATCCCAGGACTTATGATTTCGGTTAAATCATAGTTCTTAAATGCATTCTCGTACATCCAAATGTGATCATTCCAATCATCACTTGCGTTTAACGTAACGGCAATAAGATCTAAATCCCCTTTTGTTGCCGTCGTTACAAGTGTTCTTTTTGCCATTTTAGTATAGCCAGTTTTACCGCCAGTGGTGTATTTATATTTTTCAGTAAGCAATCGATTTTTGTTTCTCCACACCCTGTCCCATTTTTCATTTGGATTTGCTGCACGATGAACCTTCGTACCCGAAATCTTGCCATATGTAGGATTCATCATCGCGTATTTCGTTAGAATCGCCATATCATAGGCAGTGGAGTAATGATCTTTTGAATCATCTAAGCCATGAGGGTTTGCAAAAAGTGTTTTAGTCATGCCGATTTGCTCTGCTTTTTTGTTCATTAAAAATACAAACCCCTCTAAACTCCCACCAACATGTTCAGCAATCGCAACAGCTGCATCATTACCAGACCTAAGCATTAAACCATATACAAGATCCTCGAGTTTAATCTTCTCGCCAGGTTTTAAATATATTGAGGATCCTTCAGTTCGTACTGCCCGTTCACTTACCTTCACCATATCATTCATTTTCCCTGATTCTATCGCTAAGATAGCCGTCATAATTTTGGTAATACTGGCAATCCTGCTAACTTCGAAAGCATTCTTTTGATACAAAATCCGACCAGAACTTTGCTCAATTATAACTGCGCTTTTTGCACTTACTGATCCAGAGGCTTCAGCCACAGGGGTCATATATATTGCAATGGTAGAAATCATAAAGAAAAAGAGTATAAATTTAGAAATCCTTTTCATCTGGGAAACCTCGTCTCCTTTTAGGGTTTGTACAAGTGTATGCACTGGATAAGTCATTATGACAAGAACCTAAGTGCTTTCCTCATATTGTGCCACTGCAATTTTCAGTAGTCATTTGGCTAAACTCTCCTTTTAAGAATCAAAAAAGCACACAAGATGTGATATGCTCCCCTTTAGGTAGACAGATTAAAAAATAAAAATCTGGCTATTTATAGGGGAGTTTTTTTATGTCGAAAAGATCTTACTCTGCAGAAGAGAAATACGAGATAGTAATGGCTTTAGAAGAGCATTGTTCAATGAATGAATTAGGGTCAATATACAACGTGTACCCTACAACAATTATGGAATGGAAACACAAGTATGATAAATATGGATTGGAAGGTCTAAAGGAGTCCACTACCTGGAAAAAGTATTCAAAAGAATTAAAGCTGGCCGCGATTAAAGATTGTTTGTCTGGTAAATATTCTATTCGTGAAGTAGCTAGAATGTATGATATATCAGATTCCTCTGTCCTCAGAAAATGGATTAGAAAGTATAATAGTCATAGTGAAATAAAAGATACGTCACAAGGAAGGACGAGCTCTATGACTAAAGGGAGAAAAACTACTTGGGATGAACGAGTACAAATTGTGCTTGATTGCTTAGGGAACGGAAAAGATTATCAATACACGTCTGAGACTTACGAGGTCTCTTATCAACAAGTGTATCTGTGGGTTAAAAAGTATGAAGCTGGTGGCGATGAAGCACTTAAAGATAAGCGCGGAAGGAAGAAAGAAGAAACAGAACTAACTCCAGTAGAGCTTTTCCAACTTCAGATGAAAAAGTTAGAAAGAGAAAATGAACGGTTACGTGCAGAGAATTTATTCTTAAAAAAGTTAGAGGAGATCGAAAGGAGGCGAAAATAAGTCAAATCCGATTTGAGGATAAGTATATCGCCATTCAGGAGCTTAACAAGAAAGAGACTTTAAGTATTAGTTTACTTTGTGAAATCGCGGGAATAGCACGATCCGCATACTATAAATGGCTTAATCATCCTCCTTCTCCAAGAGCAATACAAAATGAAGAAATTATCAAAGAAATGAAAATTCTCCACGAAAAAGTTGATGGCACCTTCGGTTATCGCCAAATGATGCTTCACATGAATAGAAAGTTTAATGAGAAACTGAATCATAAAAGAATCTATCGGCTAATGAAAGTGGCTGACTTACGCTCTGTTATTCGAATCAAGAAAAAACAATATAAACGCTCTACACCACAACATGTAGCAGAAAATATACTAAACCTGGAATTTACTGCGGAAAAACCAAATCAAAAATGGGTTACGGATGTTACAGAATTTAAGTATGGCCATTCAAAGAAGGCCTATTTAAGTGCGATTCGTGATCTTTGTGATGGATCAATAGTAAGTTATGTTCTAGGACATTCCAATAACAATCAACTTGTATTTAAGACGCTTGACCAAGCTAAAGTTCTATTAATTGGGGAACATCCACTTATCCATAGTGACCGTGGTTTCCAATACACCTCCAAAGGATTTAAACGTAAGATAGATGCGGCTAAGATGATACAAAGTATGTCACGAGTTGGTCGCTGTATTGATAATGGACCAATGGAATCTTTTTGGGGAACACTGAAATGTGAGAAGTATTATTTACATAAATATAAAACATTTGAGGAACTTTCTCTTGCGATAGATGAATACATCCATTTCTATAATCATGAGAGATACCAAAAACGATTAAACGGCCTTAGCCCTATGGAATATAGAGCTAAAGCCGCTTAAATCATTTTTATTATTTCCACTGTCTACTTGACAGGGGGCAGTTCAATGTGTGCTTGAGTTCTTCTATTCTATTAATAAGGCCGCCATTTTAATTGGATGGCCTCTTCAAATCGTTTCTCAACGTCCTTCCAATTCACAATCGACCACCAATTTTTTATATAATCAGCACGATTATTTTTATACTGTAAATAATAAGCATGCTCCCAAACATCAAGGACAAGCAGTGGAATCGTATCCCATTGGGTAAGATTATTATGTTTTTCAGCTTGCAACACCTCTAAATGGCGTGACCTTGGTGACCAAACTAATAGTGCCCACCCACCGCCTTCTACCTCTTTAGCTGCCTCTGAGAAATGTTTTTTAAAGGCATCAAAGCTGCCAAAATAGGATTGAATCTTGGCTAATAGTTTTCCTGTTGGCTGTCCTCCACCCGCCGGTTTCATATTATTCCAAAATATAGTGTGTAAATAGTGCCCGGAACCATGAAACGACAACTCTCTTGACCAATGCTTAACTAATGAAAAATCATGTGACTCCCGCGCTTTTTTTAACATTTTTTCAGCCTTATTTAGTCCATCAACATAAGATTGATGATGCTTATCATGATGGAGCTCCATTATTTCCTTAGAAATAATTGGTTCAAGTGCATCATAACCATATGGTAATGGTGGCAATGAGTGTCCTCCGAGAGGTACGGCAGGCTCCTTCATCCAAACATTCCCTAATTGCTGCCTCTCTGCAAAATAATGTTCCATTTCTTCATTAAGCATTTCGACTTGTTCTTGAATGTTTAACAGCTGTTGATCAGTTGGTGTACCATCCAATCCCTCCAAAACCTTCGTAAATCGATCAAGCTTTTGCCAAATGACTTCATCCTTTTCAATTTGTTCAGATTCTAAATAATTCATTAACTGCCGATTCCAGCCCATTACATCTTTTACATAGTTCTCAAACTTTGTCATTGTCTACCTCCCATTGTTTACCATCATATTAAACGTATGAATGACAAAAGAAGAAATGACAATGAAAAGCATAAAATCTTAAAAACCAATATCGAAACAAAAAAAGAGTGACCCTTTGGCCACCCTTCAATCGTTATTTTGATTGCATCATTTTTGTACGGTAATCTGTTTCATAATACTGAAGCTCTTCACGCACTCTTTGGAACTCACTTTCGAGTCCTGCAAGTAGCTTTGTCATGCTTTCAGGAGCCTCATGGCGTAGCTTGATTGAATTCTTCCAGGTATAAGCAGAGCGACTATCCTCAAACCAAACATCACTCTTTGGTGAAAAGAACTCTTCTATACACTGGTGATAGATTCGGTACAATGTTTTTTCAGCTGCTGCTTTTGGAAAGGTCTCAGTATGTAAAATCACATTACAAGAGTCTAAGCTTTCTTCACAATATACCAACAGCTTTCTGATTGTTGATAATAAAAGTTTATAATATACTGGATTACCAGGTTTTTGCTCTAATAAACCTGTAAGAGTATTTTCGTTTAAAAATTCCTCTAGCTCCGTACCTGACTTTGTTAGAAAGTACTTTACATCTTCAATTTGAGCTTTCACTATCGTATTTCCCATCCAAGTTTCCCCCCATTAAGTTGTTTGCTATTATGATTGAACAATAAATTCAAACGGAGATTGTATTTCATATCCTTGTTTTACTTCTAAAGCTTGAAAAATCTCAGGCAATTTTTCAAAGTCGATTCCTTCAAAATACGAAGCAAACTCCCTTAAGGTATTTATGTAAATTCGCTTTCGTTGATGTAGGTCAGGATTTCTTAATAAACAAGCAAGCGCAACAATATCTTTAAAGCTAATATCGCGTGAACCAGTACTAAAAATGGGATTATTGTTATATGGAGTAAATTCACTGATTTGCTCATCGAAATAACGAACATATAAAACATGCAACGTTTTTTCTTTCCCATTTTCAACATATACCACTTCACTTCGATTGAAGAAATCTTCAGAAGTATTCGATTTTTCTTTTTCCAACTCATAGCCTTTGCATTGTTTTACAAGCAAATTGCTCCCTCCTCCGAACGAATACACAGTAGCAATTAAATTTTTGAAACTTTTGGCAAAAATAATTAAATTATAATCTTATTTTACCATACTCAAAAATAAAATGTGTCAGAAAAGTTACGAATCAATGGCTTCTTGGAATTTTTCGAAAAATAAATCAGCTTCCTCTTGTACAAATTCTTCCTCAAACTTGTCTGGAAGTGGTGGTAATTCTTTTATGTTTCGTAAACCGAAATAATCCAAAAACTCTTTCGTTGTGCCATAAAGTATAGCCCGACCAGGTTCCTTCTGCTCTCCCAACTTCTTTGATTAATGCCTTTGCAACTAAGGTTTGCAGTGGACGTTCTGTTTTAACTCCACGGATCTCCTCAATTTCAATCCGTGTTATCGGCTGCTTATAGGCAATAATTGCTAAAGTTTCAAGTGCAGCTTGTGAAAGATGGCTTGTACCAGGTGCTTCGACCAGTTTTTTTAAGTACTCAGCGTTGGACTTTTTTGTTGCTAACTGAAATGTTCCAGCGAGCTGAATAACGGATATGCCTCTTTTTTTATCTTTGTTGTATTCATGTTTCATTTCCTCTAAAAGCCCAAGTGCTTCTGGTTCCATTACCTCGAGCACTTCAGCCAATTGCTTCGCAGTGAGCCCTTCATCACCTGCTGCAAATAGAAGACTTTCAACAATTCCCTTCATCTTGTTTTTATCCAATCAACTTCACTCCTCCACCGTCGCAGAAACAAATATATCAGAAAAGTTCTTTTCCTGCTCCACGTGAATTTCTTTGCGCTTCATCAATTCTAATATGGCCAAAAATGTAACCACTATATGCCCTCGTTCACGATAGGGAAAAAGATCAAAAAAGCTCTTACGGCCTGTAAATGTTTTGAGTTCAGATAGTATTTCATTCATCCTTGTTTGAATCGGTATTTCTTGTTTTGTAATTTTAGTCGGTAAAGGCTTTTGCAATTTTTTCCTTCTCAATAACTTTTGAAAAGCCCCGAGCATATCGTATAAAGATACATTTAGATCCTTCGTTTCCGGCTTAACCGTACTTGCAATTTCAGATAGATCACTTGGAGCTTTCGTAAAAATTAAGCTCCGCTCTTCCTCTAAGTATTTTAAATCTTGAGCAGCCTCTTTAAACTTACGATATTCAATCAGTCTTTCGACTAATTCATCGCGAGGATCCTCTTCCATCTCCATTTCATACTCTTCATCATGCAGCTCTTCCTCATGTTTCGGCAGGAGCATCTTGCTCTTAATAGCAAGCAATGTCGCGGCCATGACTAAAAATTCACTTGCCACATCTAATTGCAGTTCTTTCATTGTGTGAATATACAGTAGGTACTGTTCTGTAATTTCCGAGACGGGTATATCATAAATATCGATCTCTAACCGATTAATAAGATGAAGCAGTAGATCAAGTGGCCCTTCAAAGGCATCAATCTTAACATTATATTGCATTTCAATCACCAAGGTCTCTTTCAATTAAACTTCTTCATAACAACACAAAAACACTATTTCTAGTATAGAGGATGCTGATTCTTTATCCAATAGAAAATTAAAGCTTTAGATTTTTGTTAACAAATTAATGACAAACGCCCAAACACCTTCTAAATATGCTACATATGATGGGATTGTAATCAGCATAAACTCGAAATGAGGAGGAATTACTATGTCAGATGGCTATCGTTATGGCGGAGGTTTTGCTTTAATCGTCGTTCTGTTTATTTTATTAATTATTGTTGGTGCTTCCTGGTTCTAATAATAAGTGTATGACAATGCACCATCCATTAAAAAACATGCAGACCCAGCCCAAAGCTGGGTCCTCTTATTTTCATCTAAACGAAGGTTTATGCTAAACTGTTTTTATTCTAGAATGGGAGAGAAAATATGTATCCAGAACCTTATATACAATTTTTAGTTCACTTTCATGGTGACCGAGACTATTTCGAATGTCATGAAATTTTAGAGGAATATTGGAAAGAACTGGCTAACGAGGGGAAAACCTCTATATGGGTTGGCCTTATATTAGTTGCAGTATCCAATTACCATTATCGCCGAAACAATTTGAACGGGGCTTTTAAAACATTAGCAAAAGCTATTTCCATTTTCCAGGATAATAAACATTGTTCTGTTGAGCTTGGGATCGATATGGTCCAAATGCTTTCATTTTTATCAAATCGCCTACTAGAGATTCAATCTGACGTACCTTACTCTAGCTTTAATCTACCAATAGTGGATAAGAGCCTTTTAAAACAATGCCAGGACATTTCGACTGAAAAAGGATTCATGTGGGGTAAAAGTAGTGATTTTGCAAAACGTGAGCTTCTGCATCGTCATACGCTCAGAGATCGTACTGAAGTTTTTCAGGAGCGGGAAAAGGCCATACTTAATCGGAATAAAAAAGAAGGCAGGAATTTAGTTTAGCTCCTGCCTTCACTATATCAGCACTGTTTACATTTTTCGATGAATGGTGCTGTCGTTTCATTTGGCAATATCCCTTTTCCAGGATACATTTCCATTAAAGCTGACACCATTTCTTTTCCGATACCATGGTGTCGGTGGGATGGGTTTACTGAAATGTGCTGAATGACCAAACAATTCTGTTCATTGAAAATTCCAATCAACCCAATAATGTCTTCTTCTTTCCAAAGGAAAAGCTGCCACTGTTCATCCAACTCATACTGTTTCATTGTCTGCTGTAACTTTTTCAAATCCTTCTCAGCTGGCATGAATGACAATAGACCCATTGCAATTTTCTCAAATGTTTTTTTATAACGAATTAACATACTGTATCCCTCATTAATATATAAACATGTCCAGACCATAATACAAGTAACGACAAACTTCCATTACGTTGTCATTATATGTAATCATTGATATTTGTTGCAAACGAACATCATTGTTATCATCATACAAAATTCAATGCTTTTCTTCAATCAAAATTTCTTAAACTTTATTCTACACGAAAAAAATTCGTTATTCCATTTATTAATTGGAAAAATTTTGAAAGTTGTATGTCATGGATAAATCTTTGCTTTTTTACATAAAAAAGCCTTGGTTCCCCATCACGTTGTTTAAAATATAAATAACTATTTCATAAAATGATAGGGAACGGTAGCGATAACAACCTTACGTTTGTATAACAAATAAGCTCGTATTAACAGACTTGATTGATTATGCAAAATGTTGTGCCAGCTTTTTTTCGGAATAAACTGCGGTATTAATACTGTAACCCAATAGTTTGATTCTGCTGCCTTATGCTCAACAGTGTCAATAAATTTAGTTAACGGCTGAATAATACTGCGATAATGTGAATGTAGAGTAACCAATCTGACATCCGGCTGCCAGTTTTTCCATTTTTGTTCAAACAATTTTTCATCTTCTCTGTCAAAAGAAACATAAACTGCAATGACCTGATCTGTTAATGATTTTGCATAGCTAATCGAGTTTTCAACCACTTGTGTGATCCCTGCAACAGGGACAATAATAACATTGCCTTCAATCTTAATCGGTTCTTCTCCTGCTTTTAGTCTTAATTGTTCCCCTACGGATTCAAAATGCTTATTGATTTGATGGAAACAATAAACAATGATTGGTAAAAAGATAAGAACAGACCAAACCTGAGCAAATTTCGTAATAAAAAAGATCATCATAACGATAAAACTAATTAATGCACCGATAAAGTTGATGATAAATTTACCAATCCAGCCCTTCGGCTTTTCCCTGAACCATTTAAGGATCATCCCAGATTGAGATAATGTAAACGGAATAAAAACACCGACAGCATACAATGGAATCAATTGTTCTGTTTGTCCTTTAAAAGCAATAATGAGCAAGATGGAGCTAATAGCTAGTGTGATAATGCCATTCGAATACCCTAACCGATCTCCACGACTAGTGAACATTCTCGGCAAATATTTATCCTTCGATAAACTATACGCCAATAACGGAAACGCCGAGTATCCTGTATTGGCTGCTAATACCAAGATAAGGGCTGTTGTTCCTTGGATAAAATAATACATTACATTCCGCCCAAAGGTTTGGGCAGCAATTTGCGATACAACCGTCTCTGTAGGAGATGGTGTAATCCCATAGTAATAAGCCAAGCAAGTGATTCCAGTGAATAGCACCGCAAGGAGGGAGCCCATTAGAATTAATGTTTTAGCTGCATTGTTAGGAGCGGGATCCTTAAAATTCGGGATCGCATTGGATATCGCTTCAACACCTGTTAAGGCAGAGCAACCAGACGCAAAAGCTCTGATCAACAGAAATAGGGTTATCCCAGCTACAGGGGCACCAATCGGCGCATGTAAATCTGGTGATACCTGTCAGGTCGCAATCTTATATCCCCCTATACCAATGGTCAATATCAAAGCAAAGACAAATAAATAGACGGGATACGCTAGAACCGAGGCGGATTCTGTTACCCCTCGTAAATTTAAAATGGTAATAAAAATAACTAAAATAATGGCAATAATAACTGTATGATCATGTAAGCTTGGAAACGCTGATGTAATAGCATCCGTTCCAGCCGAAACACTAACCGCCACCGTCAAAATATAATCGACTAGTAAAGAGCCACCTGCAATCAAGCCTGCATTTACTCCAATATTTTCCTTTGATACGACATAAGCCCCACCTCCGTGAGGATATGAAAATATTATTTGTCGATACGATAAAATAAGGGCTGTTAAAAGAAATAGCACTCCAACTGCAATCGGTAATGAATACCAAAAAGCAACGGTACTCACTGTAACTAATACAAGAAGGATTTGCTCTGTCCCATACGCCACTGATGAGAGAGCATCAGAAGACAATATAGCCAGCGCTTTAAGCTTGTTAAGCTTTTGCTCACCAAGCTGATGTGATTTTAACGGCCGACCAATAATAAGCCTTTTTAATGAAGTAAACATTTTTGCACCCACCATCAACTATTTTTAAAATTAGCTTTCCCAATAAAGGAGTTGATGATTTAAACAAAAAAAGTCCACAGTAGCATGAAACATACCCCTGTGGACATATTTAAACAATGTCTCAACAGTTGTCACCTTCCTCTCTCATAACGCTTACGAGGTTAGCTGTCGGATTCGGGCCAAAGAGTAGCCCGTCATTATCAAGGAAACTCTAGTTCCTCTTTTAATGATTCACCCCAAGTGAGCACAAGTACTCACAAATTGGGTTCCCCGTTCCTTTTGGATTAAGCGGCTTAGAAATATGAAACTGTTGATTATCATACTCTTGCGTACATATTTTGTAAAGAGTGAAAATAACTAATCAGACTGTTAAAGTTAGATTCTTACCTTAGCGTTTAAAGGTAAATCTAGTCTTACAAGATCCTCATAAGACTCTCTTTTCACAACAAGTGTCGCTTCTTCATTTTCAACAAAAACAACTGGTGGACGTGGAATACGATTATAGTTATTTGCCATCGAATATCCATACGCTCCTGTGCAAAATACAGCTAATAGATCCTGATCACCAGCCTTTGGCAGTGGCAAATCCCAAATAAGCATATCTCCTGACTCACAGCACTTACCTGCAATACTAACAGTCTCCTCCGCTTCTGCTAACGGACGATTGGCTAATACGGCTTCATATTTTGCTTGATAAAGGGCAGGACGAATATTATCACTCATTCCGCCATCAACAGCTAAGTAATTTCGTACATTTGGAACTTCCTTACGAGAACCCACTTTATAAAGTGTTGTTCCTGCATCCCCAACTAATGATCTCCCTGGTTCAATCCAAATTTCTGGCATTGTCATGTTAAACTTTTCAGCTTGTTCCTTGACTTCTGCAATAATTTGTTCAACGTATTGGTGCGGTTGAATTGGCTCGTCCTCATTCGTATAACGGATTCCAAAGCCTCCGCCTAGGTTTAATACTTTTGGAATGTACTGATGAGTTTGATTCCATGCATGTAATTTTTCAAAGATTTTCTGTGCTGCTAAAATAAAGCCTGTTGTTTCAAAAATTTGCGAACCAATATGACAATGAATGCCCAGTACTTCAAGCGAATCGGATTGTAAGCCTTTTATTAGCGCTTCTTCTGCCTGGCCATTTTGTAAATCAAAGCCAAATTTTGAATCCTCTTGGCCAGTTAAAATATAATCGTGCGTGTGCGCTTCAATCCCAGGTGTTACCCTTAATAGAATATTTGCTTTCACTTTTTTGTCGCTGCAAATTTCTGCTAAACGTTCTAATTCATAAAAATTATCTACGA